>NZ_JAUPTE010000006.1:0-135586 GCF_036701705.1 Microcoleus sp. w1-18aA5
TTGGTTCCGCTGCGGGTGTGGGTGTTGGTTCCGCTGCGGGTGTGGGTGTTGGTTCCGCTGCGGGTGTGGGTGTTGGTTCCGCTGCGGGTGTGGGTGTTGGTGGTATCGGCGCGGGTATCGGCGCGGGTATCGGCGCGGGTACCGGTGTTGGTGGTATCGGCGCGGGTATCGGCGCGGGTGCCGGTGTTGGTGGTGTCGGCACCGGTGTCGGCGTCGGTATCGGTCCCTTAAGGGGAATGAGAGAGACAGTGGCG
The DNA here is from genome assembly GCF_036701705.1 of Microcoleus sp. w1-18aA5. Classification (NCBI taxonomy): domain Bacteria; kingdom Bacillati; phylum Cyanobacteriota; class Cyanophyceae; order Oscillatoriales; family Microcoleaceae; genus Microcoleus; species Microcoleus sp. w1-18aA5. The sequence continues at coordinate 255 of NZ_JAUPTE010000006.1, forward strand.
ACTGCCGCACTGGTGGCGCCGAGGTTATCTGTAGCGCTGTAGGTGAAGTTAGCCCCTATGAAATTGCCCGATGCCTGGAAGAACAACTGGGTAATTTGCTCGGCTGTAAGGGTTTGACCTGCCGTGACCCGCACTCCTTGGCTGGGTTCGCCTAAGAACAGCGTGCCTTCATTGGGTGGCGGCAAGGTGTTTACGGTAAAGGAAACCACCGTCCCGTCTGGGTCGGTTCCTCCGAGTCCGGGGATGTTCACGGTTGTTTCCAGCAACAAAGCGACGCTGGAGTTGTTGGCGACGGGTGGCTGGTCGATGGGAGGTAATAGTGCTAGCAGGGAGGCTGTAGCGGGGGCTGGACTGATGGCGCCGCGGCGGTCTGTGGCGCTGTAGGTAAAGTTGGTGGCGGCGAATTCGCTGGTTGCTTGGAAGAATAACTGGCTGATTTGAGTTGTGCTAAGTCTTTGGCCTGCCGTGACCCGGATTCCCTGACTGGGGTCGCCCAAGAACAGGACGCCTTGATTGGTCGCCGGTAGGGTGTTGATAGTGAAGAATTCGATCGAGTCGTCGGGGTCTTTGGCCGTCAGCCCTGTGAGGTTGACTGTGCTGTCTGGCGCCAGGGTCTTGCTGAAGTTTGTGGGTACCGGCGGGTAGTTGAACGCCAGCGACAGCAGAGAAACTGTGGCGGCAGGACTGCTGCCACCGAGATTGTCCTGGCTGCTGTAGGTAAAATTAGCTCCTGTGAAATTGCCGGCCGACTGGAAGAATAACTGTGTCATTTGCTCGGCTGTCAGGATTTGACCTGCTGTGACAGCGATTCCCCCCGTTGCGGGGTCGCCCAAGAACAGGACGCCCTGATTTGTCGGTGGCAGGGTGCTGATGGTGAATGTAACCACTGTGCCGTCAGAGTCTCCGCCTCCGAGTCCGCTAATTTGGACAACGCTGTTTGGCGCTAGCGCAGCGTTGCTGCTGTTGGCTGATGGAGGTTTGTTGGGTGTGGGCTGGGCGAGTAAAATGGCGGTGGTGACGGTGGCTCTGGACTCGGAACCGTTGTTATTGCTGAGTTCGGGGTCAAAAGTGGTCGATCGACTCTGGGAAGTATTGCTAATAGTGCCCGTCGCTGGAACGACTAATGTTACCTCGCGGTTGATGTTGCTGCCGCTAGTCAAACTGGGAATTGTTGGGAAGGTGACAACCCCTGTCACCGGGTCGTAAGTGCCGTTATCGGATGCGCTGACTCCCGTTAAACCGGGAATGATGCTGTCTGTAATCACTACGTTTTCAGCAGCATTCGGCCCATTGTTGGCAGTAGTTATAGTATAAGTCACGGAACTACCAGCAGGAGCAGATGTGAGACCGCTCTTGGACGTAACCAGGTCGGCCACAGGCTCGATCGAGGTAATGACTTGACCCCCCGCTTCACCCGGCACTGCGACTGTCGAGCCGTTGTTGTTTGTTAAGTCCGGGTCAAAAGTGGACGATCGACTTAATACAATGTTGGTGATGCTCGTCAGGGTAGGCGGGGGTACAAAAATTAGGCGGCGGATGACACTGCTGCCGCTGGCTAAAGTCGCGATCGCTGGGAACTCGATCACTCCTGTGGCAGCATTGTAGGTTCCGCCATCGAACACGCTGACATTACTTAAGCCGGGAATCAGGCTGTCGGTGATGACTACGTTGGTCGCAGGACTCGGCCCGTTGTTGGTAGTAGTAATTGTATAAAGGAGGGTGTCGCCCACCTTGATGCTGGCCGGAGCCGTTTTTTGGGTGACAACATCGGCCACAGGCTCGATCGATGTGGTGACGGTGGCGTTGGGGTTTGTACCGTTGTTGTTGGCCGGAGTTGAGTCGGAAGTGATGGAGGTACTTCTGGCCGTGTTGCTGATGGAAGTTAGGGTGGGCGGTACTGTGAAGTTGAGCGTTCGGGTGACAGTCTCCGCGTTGGCGATTGCCACGGGCGCGAAGGTGACAATGCCGGTTAGTGGATCGTAAACGCCGCCGTTCGATGCCGTGACTCCGGTTAACCCAGGAACTATGCTGTCCGTGATGGTTACAGCTTCTGCAGGACTCGGCCCTAAGTTGACTGTGGTGATCGTATAGCTGACCGAACTACCAGCATTAGCACTCGTAGAGCCCGTTTTTGTGGTTGCGAGGTCGGCGTTGGGCGCAATACTTGTCGTAACCGTAGAGTTAGTGGGAGTGCCGTCTTTGTTGGTTGTCGAACCGTTGTTGTTAGTGACGATCGGATCGAAAGTCGCCGCGCTACTCCGGGCCGTGTTGCTGATGGCAGTAACGGTGGCTGGGGCACTGAAACTGACAGTGCGGGTCGCAGTAGCCGCATTTGCCAGCGCCGTCAGTGCTGGAAAGGTGACAATGCCCGAAACACGGTCGTAAGTCCCGCCGTCCGATACGCTGACTCCTGTTAAACCCGGAATAATGCTGTCAGTGATGGTCACATCGGCAGCCGGGTCGGGGCCTATGTTAGTGGTAGTCAATGTGTAGGTGACGCTTGACCCGGCCGAGGTAGTCACAGGGCCACTTTTGGTAGTAACTAAATCCGCGACTGTATCAACCACTGTGGTAGAGACTACACCAGGCCCCTCGATTTGCCCTGGCGCAAGTACACCGCTGTTGTTACTGAGGTCGGGGTCGAAAGTCGAGCTAGTGCTGAATGCAACGTTGGCAAAACTGCTACCGCTGGTTAAACCGGGCGGCAAATCAATTGTCAGGGTGTAAGTCACAGTCTCGCCGGCATTGAGAACCGGAATTAACGGCCAGGTGACTGCCTTGGTTTGGTTCACGTAAGTGCCGTTGTTGGAGGCACTGAGAATCGGTGGCAATCCGCCCGGACGCAGCAGTTCTAAAGGTATTTCGTCTTGAATCAGAACATTTGTAGCAGGCGCTGGCCCCTTGTTTACTGTAGTAATCGTGTAGGTAATGCTGCCTTCGGATTTGACGAACTGCGGACCGGTCTTGATAGTGGCAACCTCAGCGGCGATACTCGGAGGATTGATAGTTTCAACTACCAGGTTTTGAAGTTCGTGAATGTTGTTGGCGGCTCCTGTGGAACTGCCAAAACCAAATTTGAAAATTGGCGGTACTGGGCCGTTTTCAGTTGCTAAGTTGCGGATGTCGATCAATGTAGTTTCGTAGATGCCGTCTAAATTTTCATCGAAGGCAACGGTGAGGCGAGAAGGTTCCACCGGATCGTTAGATGGATTCAGCGTAATTTGAACGGATCTTTTGGCTAAATTGCGATCGCTCGTGAACGTATTGCTGAAGTTAAAAGTGGTGCCGGGAGGGCCGATAAAGTTAATACTCGTAGGAATGTTATCGATGCCGAAGGGAACGATCGCATTTGTTAAAAACCGATAACCGTTTGCTTGATTTCCTCTAACAGTTACTGAATCAGGTCTGAAAGAACCAATAGAGGAGCCGGGAATCGGAGGTGGCTGTGGGCCAGAGCGCCCTTCTGTAGACGTTGAAAAATTGCCAAACTCGTCGAGCCCAATGCCTAAATAACCTCCCTCAATACCGGGTATACCCGTTCGTGGAGCGTAAGCCACAGAACCGCCATAACCCCCAGTCCTGGTTGGGCTAACAGTGCCGTCAATCAGGAAGAAACCCAGCCCGTCCCCAGGCTGAGGGGTAATAAATGGTTGCGGAGTATTAGATTGCTGGTTTGAACCGTAAGAATAAAAATCAAACTGAACTCTGATACCGTCGGTTGAAGGAATGGGGTTGTTGTAGATGACGAAGGCTTCTCGAAGGTTTACTGCTGGAGTTAATAGCAGAGCGCCATCGCCGGGACTTGCACCGCCCAAAGCCGGAAGTACGCCGGATACAGTGCCTCCGGTAATGCCGGGGATACGTTGATTGGCTGCTGCAACCCCGTTGCTGGGATCAAACAGTGCCCCGTCGTTTCCCCCGTAAATCCAAGGCCCCCTAACTGTGGAGTTTTTGAAAGTTTCGTTAACTAATGTGCCGAGGGCGTAAGGGTAGGCTGCGAGCACTTCTTTTTCAATGGCGATTCTCGCTTTTATTTCCCCGGTCGCAAATTTTAATTCCCAGTCGCCACCGAGTGCCGCACTCCCCGTCAAGTTGTCGGAAGCTGCAATATCTGCACCGACTATCAAGCTCAGCCGCCGCACGAAGGCCTCGCCGCTTTCCCCTGCTGCGACGCTGCACCCGAATAACAAAATACCTCCTCTCTCGCTGAGGGCTTTTCCCCACTGCTGTAGGAAATGGCTGTAAGTTTCTAAGTTGTCGCTGCAGAGTTCGATCGACCCTAGCTGCACCCCCGCTTCTCGACCGTGAGAAACTATCTGAAGGCTGTCTAAATCGCTGTAATTAGCCAAAACTCTAGTAATTTGCTCGACTCCATCCCCCGTCGAGTCCAATACAAATACCTCTGTATCGGCTGTTCCTCCTCTTGCCAAGCTGTCGCAGTTCTCTACTCTGGCATCGAGGAACAGTACATTTTTTAGAGTCTGGACACCCAGAGACTCGGTGGCTCGCAAAAATTCTCTGTGGGGATGCCCAATTCCTCTGTCGCCACGCAGTTTCTGGGACAGGAAATACTCCTCTGTTTTTACTTGTTTTATGTTTTTTTTCTGATGATAAGTTGCGGTTGTTCGGGATTTTGCGACCGCATTCCTTGCGGTGGAGTCACATATTTTGGGGGTGATAAAAATTGGTTTGTTGCAGATGCTGTGCATGGTCAAATTGGCTCACGAATTGTAGATGATGTACCCATTTCCAGATGATCATTATCACTTCTTGAAAAGGTTTAATTGCAGAGTAAGAGGCGGTGCAGCTTGACTTGAATCAAGAGCAAAAAGCGAATTTTACTCAGCACAAAGCCCTGCTATCTTGATATTTAATAGCATTGCCAAGATCGCCGGCAGAAGCGCTGAGGATTTGGGGTTTAAATCCCCAGAATCTCTGTATCGGGTGATATTTGGCTTTCGACTTTTTTCTTTTCTGTTAGCGAGTGTATCTGTTACACGCTTATCTCTTACATCGCGCAGTAGATAATAACACCAGTTCTCAAAAATTTACTTAATGAGGTTTTCTGTAAATCGTCTAATGCACTTTATTTGCAGATAAAATTCACTATTTCTAGACGTATAAACCTGGTTTGAGGGACGAAAAGACTTCTTGGCAGCCCTCGCTCCCGGTAAAAAAACTCGGTTTCTTTGCTTTTGGTGTGCAAGCCCTGTTCACAATAGCAACCAGACATTGATTAGGGAGTGATAGCCGTCACATAATTATGCCGACCTTGCCCGAAGTGTCATTCAACTGATATCTTTTACCATTCTCAATAACCTTTCTATGGGTAGTTCTCCTGCCCAGCCCATAAGAAAATTCACTTATTGTGGAACAGGCCACAAAGCCTATTCTTGAAAATGGTGCAACATATGAGATTCAATTGAAATTGGCATACCCTGTATCGACGAAGCGTCTTAAAAATTCATGACTTGCAGTCTGGAGATAGCAATCTAGGTTTGAGATTGTTTCGCGACGATCGCAAAAACAGATTAGTGCTGCCCACAAGCAACTTCTCAAACTATCAACAAGCTAGTCTTGGAGCTGGTTTCTGTTTAAGATAAAAGCTCGGAACAATGTTTCGTGCAGAATTTTTCATGATGTTTGGGAGAAACTGATTTAGAGACTGGCCCCTCAGCTACTTACGATTTTTGTTGGCTAATTTTTTTAACTGCAGGAGTTACGCGCAGGAGACTAGAAACCCAATTTATTTCTAGATTTCTCGCCACCCAACCAAAATTTATTATCTAAACTTCGTTTCTGATCGTAAATCCTCAACTAAAAAAACACCGATCGCAATTCCCCTGTTATGGCAACTTTAACCACCAACTGTAACCAAGCAATAATGCTCGAATAGGTTTTAACTGCTGAGTTTGGGCGGGGTTCGTCCAAAACAAGCTTCAACCATAATCCTTACACGTAAGTACATATTAACTCATTGATTATTACATCCGCAAATAGGCGTAGATACAAGCACCAATATAAGCTATATCTTTTCACCACGAGCGTCAAGAGCTCTGGCTTGGTAGTACCGACAATCTTGACAGGGCCCAGAAGGATTGACCGCGCAGCGAATGTAATTAGAGCGGGCGTTATACTCGCAAGTGATATCGCCGATCGCATAACCGAGGCTTTGTATGTAAGTGCGATCGGCAGTTTGTAGTTGAGTTCGCATGGATCTATTCGCTACCGCCTGTCTGGCCGCAGCAATTCTATCGCGGGCTTGGCTTTGGGCAGAGCGCATCACCCACAAAGACAGCACCGACGGAGCTAAACCTATGAAAATAATCAGGAGAGCAGTTAGCACTTTTTCAGAGCTTATGTGGAGAATATTTGTTTTAATTTAGGCGATCGGCAACAAAAAATCCTCCTCGACAAGACGGTTTTAAATAAGAAAAGTTCCCGATCAAGTCTCAAACTATGCCGCCCCTGTGTTAACCGTTAGCTGGCGGCTGAGGAAGGCGAATTAAATAACTTACAATTTTAATTGTTATTGTGGGACGGGCGGGACGCCCATCCCACAAACTTTTTGAGAAACCCGGTTGCTCTTCAAAACCAAAACGGTTAAACCTTAGCAATATCCCCCGCTAAATCCATCAACGAACCCGCACCTTCCACCTTAGCAACATCCAACAAAGTCTTCAAAACCGAATCGGGATTCAAACTAATCGAATCAATTCCCAACTCAACCAAGAAACGAGCAAACTCAGGATAATCGCTGGGCGCTTGACCGCAAATCCCAATCTTGCGATCGTACTTCTTGGCCGCTTTAATGGCAATTGCTACCATGCGCTTGACAGCTTCATTCCGTTCGTCAAAAATGTGTGCGACCAAAGCAGAATCCCGGTCTAATCCTAATGTTAACTGAGTTAAATCGTTAGAGCCGATCGAGAATCCGTCAAAAACTTGGGCAAATTCGTCAGCAAATATAACATTGCTCGGCAATTCGCACATCACATACACTTGCAAGCCGTTCTCGCCCTTAACTAAACCGTGTTTTGCCATCTCGGCTAACACTTTTCGCCCTTCATCCGGGGTGCGACAAAATGGAATCATCGGAATCACATTTGTCAAGCCCATTTCGTCGCGAACTCGCTTTAATGCTTTGCATTCTAAAGCGTAAGCTTCGCGGTAATTTGGGTCGTAATAGCGAGAGGCGCCACGCCACCCGATCATCGGGTTTTCTTCCTTGGGTTCAAACTGCCGCCCTCCCAAAAGATTAGCATATTCGTTGCTCTTGAAATCGCTCATCCGCACAATAACTGGATTTGGATAAAATGCGGCGGCAATTGTGGCAATTCCGTGGGCGAGTTTGTCGGTGAAGAAATCGGGTTTGTGTTGGTAAAGTGCTGTCAGTTCTGCAATTTCTTCTTTGACTGATTCATCCACCAATTCGTCAAAGTGAATCAGTGCCAGCGGGTGTGCTTTAATGTGATTGGCAATTATGAATTCCAACCGCGCTAAGCCTACGCCGTCGCAAGGAATTGCGGATAAACCAAAGGCTTCTTCTGGGTTCCCGACATTCATTAAAATTTGAGTGCGGGTGCGGGGTAAATTCTCGATCGCAGTTTCTTGAATTTCAAAAGGAAGCAAACCGGCATAAACTTTGCCTTCGTCTCCTTCGGAACAAGAAACAGTGATTTCTTGCCCGTTTTTCAAGATTTGGGTGGCGTCGCCAGTGCCGACAATGGCGGGAATTCCCATTTCTCTGGCGATGATGGCGGCGTGACAAGTGCGACCACCGGAATTGGTGACGATCGCACTTGCTTTTTTCATAATCGGTTCCCAATCGGGGTCTGTTTTGTTGGTAACTAAAACTTCTCCTGATTGAAATTCAGCGATTCGGTGAACATCTAAAATTACGCGGGCTTTGCCTTGTCCGATTGATTCGCCAACGGCGCGTCCTTTTGCTAAAACTCCACTGCTACCTTGCAATTTGTAGTTTCGCAAAACTTTAGCAGATTTTTGAGATTGTACTGTTTCGGGTCGTGCTTGGACGATAAACAATTCGCCCGTATTGCCGTCTTTTGCCCACTCAATATCCATCGGGGTATAAGTCCCGCGCACTTTAGAGTAGTGTTCTTCGATGATGACGGCCCATTTTGCGAGTTGCATAATTTCATCATCTTGGATGGCAAATTTATTTTTTTCGGCTGCGATGACGGAGACGTTTTTGGTGTATTTAGAACCGCCGATATCGTACACCATTTTGAGGGTTTTGCTGCCGAGACGTTTGTCTAAAATCGGACGAAAACCTTGTTTTAAGGTTGGTTTAAAGACGAAGTATTCGTCGGGGTTGACGGTGCCTTGGACGACGTTTTCGCCTAATCCGTAGGCGGCGGTTACTAATACGGCGTTTTTGAATCCGGTTTCGGTGTCGATGCTGAACATGACGCCGGAGGATGCTAAGTCCGATCGCACCATTTTTTGGACGCCGACTGATAGGGCGACTTCAAAGTGGTCGAATCCCCGCTGTTGGCGGTAGGAAATCGCGCGATCTGTGAATATGGAAGCAAAGCATTTGTGACAGCATTCGAGGACGCCAGCGCAAGCTTGGACGTTGAGGTAGGTTTCTTGCTGTCCCGCGAAACTGGCGTCGGGTAAGTCTTCGGCTGTGGCAGAGGAACGCACTGCTACGTCTGTACTGTCGCCGTAGCGATCGCACAATTTTTCGTAAGCATCCGCGATCGCCGCTTGGAGTTCTCGCGGAAATGGTGTGTCGAGAATCAGTGCCCGCGCTTGCTTGCCTTTTTGTCGCAGGTTCTGCAGATCTTCTACGTCTAAATCGGCAAAAATTTCGCGCAATTTAGCTTCTAAACCCGCTGACTGGATGAAGTACCGGTAAGCATATGCTGTAGTTGCAAATCCGTTGGGAACTCTAACTCCTTGGGGGCTTAACTGTTGAATCATTTCGCCCAAAGAAGCATTTTTTCCCCCTACTAATGGGATGTCGGCGATGCCGACTTCATCAAACAACAATACTAAGGCTTTTTCTTTGGGAATTAAACCGGTTTTTTTTTCAATTGCTAAATTGTCGAGCATTGCTTTTTTCCTCTCAACTTCAGCTCATTTCGGTCAAAGGACAGTAAACAAAAGACAGTTTATTGGGAATTGTAATTTTGTTACAAAAATTCTCAATTTTTCTCCTAGGCTGTATCAACCGAATTTTCGATTGCCTCTATTTAAAGACTATCACTTTTTGGCTAAATAGCAAGGCCTATGGAGATATTTTATTTGATTGCAAAAAGTAAAGAAATTGCAGTAATGAGTTTATGTAAGGTATTATAAAAGAAGGGGTAAAAATATGAATAGCGAAGATATTTCCCACGGCTTTTTTGGCGTTGAGCGCTCATGGGTGTGGGGAGATAGCTTGGATTGTGTTGGTAGCGGAATCCAATGGCAATAAAGGGTGGGGTTCGATCGCGCGATCGGCTGAACCCGCCCAAAAACCGATACTTATTTTCCGAGAAGAGTCGTGAGTCGCCGAAAATTGGAGATTCTAGTTCCACATCCCCGATTCATCTGTGGACTAAATCTAAAATCTAACATCGTGTCACAGGGGCGATCGCCGAAAAAAATACTAAGCAGCTTAGTTTCCTCCTGAAACCCAGCGTCTAAAAACCTTAAAAAATTTCCCCCTGATTGCGTTAGCCTACTTAGAGGAAAAACACAATCGCATAGATATCAGATATTGTACCATTTTTAATAAGCCTTTTAAGGGCTGGTTAGAAGAAACCCTCCCCAGAAAATTTACTATTTGTGAAATCGGCAGGAAAACCCCTTCTTTAGAACCGTCCAACATCTGAGATAAAGTGCATTGTAATTGTTGAACCAAAGAGTTTTTAACTGGTAACGGCAGGATTTGTGGCTAGACAATTCTTTATATGCTATAATAGTTGGCTACACTGCCTTCTGACAAAAAATAAGGTATATGATATCAGTTTTGAGCCCACCCGCAAAGCGAAACGGCTTTAAAGTTCTTCTGGTCGAAGACAATCAAGCAGAAGCCGATCTGATCGAAGAATTATTATTAGAAACAAATGTCAGTAGAGCCGAACCCCAAAGGCTATCAGTAAGTTGTACAGACCGTCTCAGCAAAGCGCAGCAACTTTTGGTCAGCGAACATTTTGATGTGATTTTACTAGATCTTTCGCTGCCCGATAGCCAAGACTTAAATACAATTGTCAAAATACAAGAATATAGCCTAAATACTCCGATTGTCGTACTGACTGCCCGCAACGATGAAGAGCTTGCCGTGCAGTCAATCCAAGCCGGAGCTCAAGATTATCTAGTGAAGCGAAAAATCGACAGCGAAGTGTTAATTAGATCGCTTCGTTACGCAGTCGAGCGACAGCACAACCAAGAAGCTTTGCGAAAAAGTGAAGAAAAATATCGCTCGGTAGTCGAGAATTCTCTCGTCGGAATTGCCATTCTTGCTCCTCCTATTTCCCCCTCAGCACCAGAAAAATGCGAGTGGTTAGAAGTGAACGATGCTTTGTGCGATTTGCTGGGATACGATCGCCAGGATTTTTGGCATGAGAATTGGGAGATGTGGGTTTTTCCTGAAGACTTGCAGGCAAGTTTAGAACAGTTAAAAAAAATTTTTGCAGGGGAGAGTGAAGGCTATGTTCTAGACAAAAGGTGGCGCAGAAAAGACGGACAAACAGTTTATACTAGAGTTTCCCTGCGCTGTATTCGCGCCCTAGACGGCTCGATCGACCACCTGATTAAAGTAGTCTTGGACGTGAGCGATCGCTACCGTTACGAAGCTCAATTAAAAGCATCAGAAGAGTTTTTAAATCACACAATTAATTCTACTCCTGACCCGATTTTTGTCAAAGATGAGCAGCACAGATGGATCGTATTAAACGATGCTTTTTGCAATTTGATAGGAAAAAGGCGATCGGAACTGATTGGCAAGTCAGGATACGATTTTTTACCCCCAGCACAAGCGGCTTTTTTTGGGCAACGAGACGAGCAAGTATTGCAAAGAAGTTTTGCTGAGGAAACAGAAGAATTGTTTACCGATGGCGGCGGTCAAGAACGCATTATATCTACTAAAAAAACAGTATTTAAAAAAGCCGATGGGACTAAAATGTTGGTCGGAACAATGCGAGATGTGACTGACTACAAACGCCAGCAAATAGCGTTGCAGGAAAGCGAAGCTCGATTTCAAATAATGACGGACAACGTGCCGGGAATGATTTATCAATATCGGCTTTATGGAAATGGAAAAACATCTTTTACTTACGTTTCTTCTGGCAGTTGGCAGCTCTACAATTTAAAGCCAGAACAAATAGAAGAAAATGCCACGTTGGCTTTTGCAACTGTTCACCCGGACGACATCTCAGACTTGCAGCGATCGATCGCAAATTCAGCGACGACTCAGCAAGCTTGGCAACACCAGTGGCGGCAAGTTATGGGAGATCGAGTGAAATGGCTGCAAGGCGCGTCAAAGCCAGAAAAGCAAGCCAACGGCGATATAGTTTGGGACGGTTTGGTGATGGATGTTACGGAATTGAAACAAACCCAGCAAGACCGCGATCGATTTTTTAATCTCTCGCTGGATTTACTTTGCATTGCAGGTTTTGACGGCTATTTCAAACGATTAAACCCCGCTTGGTCAAATTTATTAGGTTATAGCAGTGATGAAATCTTAGCCAAACCTTTGATAGAATTCGTGCATCCAGAAGACCTAGAAATTACTCTAGCGGAATTAGAAAAGCTTAAAAAAAGCCACCCCGTTATTAGCTTAGAAAACCGCTATCTTTGCCAAGATGGTACTTATAAATGGCTATCGTGGACAGCATCGCCGTTTGCAGAAGAAGGTTTGATTTATGCAGTGGCTCGCGACGTTACATTTAGCAAGCAAGCTGAAGCTGAATTGCGTAAGAGCGAAGCCACCAACCGCGCTCTTTTAAATGCGATACCAGACATGATATTTCGCTGTCTGGCAGACGGCACTTTTGTAGACTTCAAACCGGCCAAATATTTCGAGAATATCCTACCACAACAAGCATTAATTGGCAAAAAAGCACAAGACATATTACCGCATGCTTTTGCTGAAAAAATCTTGTCCGGCAATCAACAAGCGATCGACACTGGCGAGATTCAAGTTGTAGAATATCAAATGCCAGTTAATGATGAATTGTACGATTTTGAAGCGAGAATTGTTTTCTGCACGGATGACGAAATTATCGCGATCGTCCGCGACATCACCAATCGCAAACGTTTCGAGTCAAAACTCCACCGGCAAGCAGCAGCAATGGCTGCCGCTTCCGAAGGTATCGCCATATTCAGTGCCGACCAAGAGGTGATTTATTGCAACGCAGCCCGACTCAAAATCTACGGTTACGACTCTCTCGAAGAAATCTTAGGTAACAGTTGGAAAATATTCTACCAAGGTGCAGAGCTGCAAAGGTTCGAGCAAGAAGTCCTGCCGAATTTAGTGCAGAAAGGTTCTTACAGCACCGAAGCAGTAGGATGCCGTCGCGACCGCTCGGAAGTCCCTATAGATGTCTCGCTGACAATGCTGCCCGACGGGGAAATCATTTGCATTGTTCGCGATATTTCCCAAAGAAAAAAAACAGAAGCAGCACTGCGGGAAAGCCAGCGGTTAACTCAACAAATTGCTGGGGCAAGTCCTAATATGTTGTATGTTTATGACTTAATAGAACAAAAAAACATCTATGCGAACGCTTCTATATACCACATTCTCGGCTATACAGTAGAGGAGATTCAGGCAATCGGGCCGTGGATGATGTCAACTTTAATCCACCCCGAAGATTCAATCAAAATGCCTGATTATTTACTGCAAGTAGAAACAGGCAGCGAAGGAGATATCTTTGAAATTGAATACCGAATTAGGCACAAAGATGGTTCTTGGCGCTGGATGGTCAGCCGAGATACTGTATTTGCGAAAACAGGAGACGGTAAGTTAAAACAAATTCTCGGTACGGGAACTGATATTACAGAAAGCAAGCAAGCAGAAGATGAAATAAAGCTGTTGCTGGCAGCAACTCAAGCTATTAGTCAGTCGGCAGATTTTCACAGCGCTCTCCCAGATATTTTGCGGTTGCTGTGCAATGCGATCGGCTGGAATTTTGCGGAAGCTTGGATACCGAATGCTAATGGTACTTTTTTGGAACACAGCGAAACTTGGTACGCTAGCGATCGCGATTTAGATAGGTTCGGCCGCGAAAGTAAAAAAATTAGATTCGCCGCCGGAGTGGCAGTACCTGGACGGATTTGGTCAACCAGAAATGTAGAATGGATTGAAGATATTTCTCTAGCCAAAAATCATCTTTTTGCCCGATCGCAAATGGCGAAATCAGTCGGATTGAAAGGTTGTTTCGGAGTGCCAATTCACGCTAGCTCAAAGGTGCTGGCAGTTTTAGTATTCTGCAAGCGCGATCGCTCGATTATGGAACCGCGTATAGTAGAGTTGGTCAAGGCTGTAGCGACTCAGTTGGGCGATCATATTCAGCGCAAACAAGCTGAAGAAGAATTGCGTAAAAGTGAAGAACGCTGGCAGTTAGTTCTCAAAGGCAATCAAGACGGAATTTGGGACCTGAATCTTCAAACAAATGAAGCTTTTCGATCGGCCCGCTGGCAAGAAATTATCGGTTACGCAGAGGGCGAAATCGACAGCAACAACAGCGCATGGATCGAGCGCATCCATCCAGACGATCACTCACGAGTGCAAGCAGCGATCCAAAGTTATCTCGATCGCCAAACCCCCAATTACGCCGCCGAATACCGCTTGCAGTGTAAAGACGGTAGCTATAAGTGGGTTCTCGCCCGCGCTCAAGCAGTGTGGGACGAAGCCGGAAACCCTCTGCGGATGGTGGGTTCAATGACGGATATTAGCGATCGCAAAGCAGCAGAATTAGCTTTACTGCAGGTCACTCAAGCCGTCGAAAGTACCAGCGACGCGATCGTGATCGCCGACTTGAAAGGGCGGTCTATTTACCACAATCAAGCCTTCATTCAGCGCTACGGCTACACGGTGGAAGAACTCAATGATATTGGCGATATGACCGCGTTTTATGTCCGGTATAAAAATTACAAACAAATCTATAAAAACCTTCGCCAAGGTCGCTCTTGGTGTGGCGAAGTTGCGCTGCAAACTAAAAGCTACGAAGCAGTAACTGCTCTGGTGCGAGCCGACAGTATTCAAGATATTAATGGAAATTACATCGGCTTAATTGGAGTAATTACCGACATCACAAAACGCAAAGAAGCTGAACTGATTTTGCGGCAGAAGTTAAAGCGCGAACAGTTGGCAGTAGCCATGCTGGAACGCATTAGATCTTCTCTCAATCTTGAAGAAATTCTTACCAAAAGCGTCGAAGAAGTGCGGCATTTTTTGCAAGTAGACCGCACTATTATTTACCAATTCAATCCAGATTGGAGTGGATTTATCGCTGTCGAGTCGGTTGCCGAAAATGTCCGACCAATTGTAGGAATGGAAATTTATGACCCCTGTTTCGGGGCAGCCTACGTTCCTCTTTACCAAGACGGCAGAATTAAAGCCATAGAAGATGTTCACAATGCTGGCCTGGCCGACTGCCACTTGGCTTTGTTGACTCGTCTCGATGTTAGAGCGAATCTGGTAGTGCCGATTTTGCAAGGCGAAAACTTGTGGGGGCTGTTAATTGCCCACCACTGCACGGGCCCGCGTCCCTGGCAGCAATTGGAGGGAGAGTGCCTAAAACAATTGGGGGTGCAGTTGGCGATCGCCATTCAGCAATCAATGCTATTTGAACAAGCACAAAGCGAAATTGCCGATCGCAAACTTGCAGAAGCCGCCCTGCAATTAGCTAAAGAAGCCGCCGAATCCGCCAACCGCGCTAAAAGCGACTTTCTCGCCAACATGAGCCACGAATTGCGGACGCCTTTGAACGGCATTTTGGGATACATCCAACTGCTCAAAGTCGATAAAAACTTTACCGCAGATCAGCAGGAAAGCCTTAACAACATTCACCAGTGCGGCAACCACCTGCTGATGCTGATTAATGACGTTTTAGACCTCTCGAAAATCGAAGCTAGTAAAATGGATCTGTCGCTGACAAACGTGCATTTTTCTAGTTTTGTGAAAAGTATTATTGATTTGTTCCAGATGCGCTCTGCTCAAAAAGGAATTGCCTTTAATTACGAGCAGATGTCAGCGCTGCCAGACGGCATTTTGGCAGACGAAAAAAGGTTGCGTCAAGTTTTGATTAATTTGCTCAGCAATGCCGTTAAGTTTACGAACAGCGGCAGCGTTACATTCAAAGTCGGTTATGCAGAAACTTTCCCCGATAATTATCCTCAAACCAACTGCAAAAATTCTAGTTTGACAGCGGAAATTGCCCCTCCAACAATTAATTTGACCGCGAATATAGACGCGGAGCAAATGTCTAACCCGCCGCTAGGAACAACAGAAGCGCGCGAGGTGAAAACAGACAATACTGGCCGTGCCCCTACCCCTAAAATTCGCTTTCAAATCGAAGATACCGGCATTGGCATCGGGCAGAATAAATTAGAAGAAATATTTTTGCCTTTTCATCAAGTTGGCGATCATAAAAATTTCGTTGAAGGTACGGGACTGGGACTTTCCATCAGCCAAAAATTAGTCAAAATGATGGGCAGCCAAATTTGCGTCCAAAGTACCTCTGGCAAAGGCAGCATATTCTGGTTGGATCTAGACTTACCCGCAGTCGCCCAGTCTTCGGAACTCCCCTCCCGGCAAGAAAAAAGGCGGCTTGTAGGTTTTATCGGCCTCCAGCGGAAAGTGCTAATCGTGGATGATCACGAAGTAAATCGCGCCATGTTGCATAGGCTGCTTTTTCATTTAGGCTTTGAAATTGCAGAAGCTACAGACGGCGAAGACTGCTTGCACAAAGCACAGGAATTTCTACCGGATATAATTTTAATGGATTTGCTGATGCCCGTAATGAACGGTTGGGAAGCTACCAGGCGGCTACGACAGTTGCCGGAATTAAAAGATACGGTTATCCTTGCTTTGTCCGCTAACGTTTACGAGACTACCAAGCAAGAGAGCATACTTGCAGGTTGCGATAATTTTCTCACCAAGCCGATTCAAACTAATGAGCTTTTAGAATTATTGCGCCTGCATTTGAGACTAGAATGGGTTTACGAAGAAAGAGCACAAACCAAAAAGCGCACAGATCAAACTGCAAAAGCATCTTCTGAGATTGCTGCTGCTGACTCAACGATGGTGTCTCCTGCCTCAGAGTCAGTCTTGGCGTTGTTAAGATTGGCTGCAATGGGCGATATTGAAGCTATTCTGGAAGAAACTGCTAAACTCGAACATTCTGACCCGACATTAGTGCCTTTCGTTCATCACCTGCGCCAACTTGCTAAAGGATTTCAGCTCAAGCAAATTCGAGATTTTTTGAAGCAACATTTGTCCTAAAATTGACGGTAGCTAACAGACAACTCAAAATCAGTTAAATCTCGCGCCCAGAGTACCATTCTCAATTAGGTGTTGTGGCCTCCCGCGAAGCGACAACTTAATTTGCTTGGGCGGCCCGGACTCGCAGCCGGCTCCTCAAAGGGTTATTGCAAATAGAAGCATCTAGGAAGCAACCGGGTTTCTAGAGCCGCCAAAAATTCATTGAATCCGATTTAACGTCACAACCCACAACTCAAAAATCAAAAATTTGAATGTTTCCCTTGAATATGAACGATAAGAATTCCGACAGAAGCATCATACTAATTGTCGATGACAACCAAACAAATCTTGACGTGCTTTTCGAGTTGTTAAGGAATTACGGGTTTAAAGTATTAGTGGCTCTAGACGGCGAAAGTGCGATCGAGCAAATTGACTACATCCATCCCGACTTGATTCTTTTGGATATCATGATGCCAGGAATTGACGGTTTTGAAACTTGCCGACGTTTGAAAGCAGACCCGTCAACGCAAGATATTCCCATCATATTTATGAGCGCCCTTTCCGATACGCCTGATAAAGTAAAAGGCTTTCAGACAGGAGCAGTTGACTACATCACTAAGCCTTTTCAGCACGAAGAAGTTTTGAGCCGGATTCAAACCCACTTGACAATCCGCAGCTTGCAAAAAAAACTCGAAGAAAAAAACCTCGAACTTGCCCACCTCAACCAAAACCTTGAAAGACTTGTTGAACAAAAAACCAAGCAATTAATAAACCAGGAAAAAACAGCCATCATCGGACGTTTGACTCAGGGCATGGTTCACAACCTCAAAAGTCCCCTGCAAGTGATCCAGACTAGCGTCGATTTGATTGAAACAAAAGCCACACAAATTCAAGAAGACTCTCTGTTTAACTATACTAAGTATATTTTTCAAGCCGTCACAAAAATCAATCAGATCATGGATACCCTGATGATGAAAAGCCGAAACGAGCAAAAGCAAGATTTGCACCCGGTGAATATCAACGATTTAGTGCAGCGAGAAATTCAGCTATTGGAAGGCAACCTGTATTTTAAAAATAAAATTAGAAAAAAATACTTTTATGACGAAGAAATTGCCAGTATTCCATTAATTTATTCCTATCTTTCTCAAGTATTTTATAATTTAATCAATAATGCAATGGATGCTATGTGGGAAAAGAAAAGCAGAGAAATAACTATCGTGACTCGGCAAGACGACTCGAACATATACATGGATATTGCAGATACGGGATGCGGCATATCATCTGAAGATTTGCCAAAAGTTTTTGACCCTTTTTACACATCCAAGCCGCCTAAAGGCGAGGAAAAAACCGCAGGCGAACCGACAGGAACAGGTCTAGGACTTTATACTTGTATTGAACTTTTAAAGCCTTTTAACGGTGAGATTGCTATTAGCAGCAATGTCGGTCAAGGCAGCGTATTTACAGTTGTGCTGCCCAAACCGCAGACAAATTGAGCGACTCAACTGAGTTAAATTATGTCCGGTTAGACAACCATAATTAAGTTTGTAATTAAATTTGTAGCAAGGAATGCAAGTCTTGGTTACTCGATCAAGAGAGGACTTGCATTGCTCAATACAAGCGCTAATGGCGGGCAATTAACCGGACACAATCTCAGAGCGTATTTTGTAAATCAACGGTAATTCTCGTAGCTTAGTAGTAATACCATTTCACAAATAAATAATTTAACTTTAGGCAAGCTTTAAGCGGCAATTTAAAATCTAAAATTTCAAAGGCTATCAGCAATGCCAATCCTGATTACTCCGCGCTCTTTTGACTTGCCTCTTGCTATTCCCCTGCCAAAGGTTGTAAATTAAAATAGAGTAAAGTTGCAATATTTGTAAGACTATGATAATTTTGGCCCACTAGGTTTGGGGCCAGGCGGAAAACTTGCAGCGAACAACTCAATTCTACAAATAAATCTGGGGGGTCGGCAAGCACACAGCGCACTCTAAAGCGTGTGCTTCAAGTTCCCCAATCATGAGCTAGGTAGCTGCATCCGTTGCTGAGATTTTATAATTACTAAAAAATAGCAAAAGGATAGCAGTAAAAAAATGCTACTGTACGCAATAACCCAACTGCGATAGTCATCAGTCATTCCAAATCTCAAATCAAAAATATAAAATATAAAATGGTATGACATCTGTTTTTGAGTCAACTTTAACGCCTGGTTTAAAAATTCTTTTAGTAGAAGATTGTGCAGAAGATGCAGAATTCATTCAAGAACTGCTGTCTGATCCCCAACTAAGACAATCAATTGATGTCACCAATGTAGTTCGCCTCCGGCAAGCGATAGAAATTTTAAGCGACAAAATTTTTGATGTAATTTTATTAGATCTTTCACTTCCTGACAGCCCAAAATTTAATACTTTTTTCCGAATTCAAGGTTGCGGTATCAATACTCCGATCGTCATTCTGACAGCGGCCGATGACGAAGAACTGGCTGTGGAGTTAATTGCCGCCGGCGCCCAAGATTATCTGGTGAAAAGACAGGTAGACAGCCGGCTGCTGGTGCGGACGCTTAGGTGCGCGATCGCCCGCCAGAAACGGCAAGCAGAATGGCAAAAAAGTCAAGAAAAATACCAGCAGGTTGTTGGCAATATCAAAGAAGTCGTTTTTGAAACAAATACTGCTGGCAATTGGACTTTTCTCAATCCGGCTTGGACAGAAATTACCGGATTTACCGTTGATGAAAGCTTAGGAACTTCCTGTTTGAGTTACATTTATTCTGAGGATCAATACCAATATTTAAATTCGTTTAGATGTCAAAGACAAAATCAAGAAATATCCTGTTGTTACCAAAGTCGATATGTTACCAAAAATGGGGAAATTCGGTGGGTGGAAGTGCAAGAATTTTTTATGTTTGGCGGGAACGGCGAGGCGCAGGGGACGACAGGAACTATCAATGATATTACAGATAAGATTTTAGCACTTTCCGAACTAGAAGCTAGTAAAAAGTTTTTAAATTATACAATCGATGCAGTTGCCGATCCACTTTTTGTCAAGGATGAACAGCACCGCTGGATACTGTTAAATGATGCTTTTTGCAAGCTGATAGGTAAGCAGCGCGAGGAACTGCTGGGCAAATCTGATTATGACTTTTTCCCAAAACAAGAAGCTGAAATTTTTTGGCATACTGACCAACAAGTGTTTAGGACGGGGAAAGAAAACGAGAGTGAGGAAATATTTACGGACGCCAACGGTACAAAGCACATTCTGTCTACTAAAAAAAATGTCTTTGAAAATACCGACGGCAGTAAAAATCTCGTGGGGATAATTCGAGATATCACTGAGGATAGGCGCAAACAATTAGCGCAGCAAGAAAGCGAAGCTAGACTTCGGCAACTTGCAGCCAATTTACCGGGAATAATTTATCAATTTCGTCTTTCAACCGACGGTCATAAAAGTTTTCCTTATATTTCTTCTGGCAGTCGCTATTTATTTGAATTGGAACCAGAAAATATTCAGCAGAATCCTCAACTACTTTTTGATTTTATTCATCCAGATGATCGTCAAAAATTTGAAGAATCTATTGCTGTTTCTGCAGCAGATATGCAGCCCTGGCAGCAGGAATGGCGGGCGATTGTACCGTCGGGAAAACTTAAGTGGATGCAAGGGGTTTCGAGACCGGAACGAGTTGATCGTCCGACGGAAATAGGACAGGAAGGGGATATAGTTTGGGAAGGCATGGTGCTGGACATTACTGATTTAAAACAGGCTGAAGCAGCTTTGCGGGAGAGCGAAGCCAGATTTCGATCGCTCGTTGAGAATATCCCAGGCGCTATCTGCCGCAGCTTGTACGATGCTGAGTGGACGATGCTATTTATTAGCGATGAAATTGAGGTAATTAGTGGGTATCCTGCTGGGGATTTTATTCGCAACAACCCCTTGAGTTTTGCGAGCATTGTCCACGAGGCAGACAAGGAAATGGTCGATCGACAAATCAGCGCAGCAGTAGAGTCGAAACAGCCGTACAATCTAGAATACCGGATTGTTCGCGATGACGGGGCGGTGCGGTGGATGTCGGAAAGAGGTAGGCCAACTTACAATCTGGAAGGGCTGGTTTTGTGGCTCGACAGAGCGATTTTTGATATTACCGATCGCAAACAAGCCGAACTGACTCTGTGTCTGGTAACTCAAGCTGTAGACAGCGCTAGTGATGCGATCGCGATCGCAGATTTGGACGGTTATTCCGTTTATCATAATCAAGCATTTATTCAGCGCTACGGCTATACAGTTGAGGAACTAAATAATGCCGGCGGCCCAGCAGTAATGTACCCCAAATCTCAAGATTTGAGAAAGTTATTTAAGGTGCTACGGAAAGGTTTTTCCTGGGAAAGTGAAATTGAAATTAAGAGTAAAAAGGGCGATATTATAGAAACTTTTTTGCGAGCTAACTGCATTAAAGATAGCGCTATGCAACCGATAGGAATGATAGCTATCATTGCCGACCTCACAGAAATAAAACGCACCGAATCGGCATTAAAACTCAGTCAAGAGCGATTACAGTTGGCGGTTTCCGGCAGCTCTTTGGGGCTGTGGGATTGGAATATAGCTACTGGCGAAACTTATTTCGACTTTTATTGGAAATCAATGCTAGGCTATGCAGAAACCGAAATTGAAAATAACCTCAAATGTTGGGAAAGTTTGTTGCATCCAGAAGACCGAGTGAAGGTAATGGAATGTTTAAATTCCTATATAGAAGGTGAGACTGATATCTATGAATTTGAATTTCGGATGCTCAACAAAGCGGGCAATTGGCAGTGGATTCTGGCGATGGGCAAGGTAGTCGAGTACGACGAATGGGGTATGCCGCTGCGGATAACAGGCACTCACAAAGATATCAGTGCTCGCGTTGCAGCAGAAGCCGAAAAAACGCAGTTGATCGCATCTTTGCAACAACTGGCCGAACAGTTGCAAGCAGCGCAAAAAATAGCCCGCATCGGCAATTGGGAATTCGATAGGGAGGCAGGAGTTATTACTTGGTCGGAAGAACTGTTTCGAGTTTACGGTCGAGAATTGAATCAGCCGCCAACAATGGAAGAACTTTTCGAGCAAATTCATGCCGATGACAAAGAAAGGTTTGCAGAAGTTGTCCAAAAGGCAGTGACTGAAGGGACAGCTTACGATATCGACCACCGCATCTATTTTCCATCAGGAGAAATCAGGCACGTTAACGCTAAAGGACAATCTGTTAAAAATGAGTTGGGTCAAGTGGTGAGGCTGTTTGGCACGGCAATGGACATTAGCCATCGCAAAAAAGCAGAAATTGCTTTACAAGAAAGCGAACAGCGATTTCGCGCTGTATTTGAACAAGCGGCGATTGGCATTGTCAAAGTGTGGCGCGACGGTCAATTTTTGAATGCAAATCAAGGGTTTTGCAATATTGTCGGCTACTCAGAATTAGAGCTAAAATCGCGAAATGTTGGGGAGATTTCTCACCCCGAAGATGTAGCAGCAGATGTTGAGTCGCGCGACAGACTGTTAGCTGGGGAAATTTTTAATTATTCGATTGAAAAACGCTTTATTCGCAAAGACGGTTCATTTGTTTGGACTAATATGACGGTATCTTTAGTGCGGGATGGGTTTGGGGAACCTAGCTATGTAATTGCTGTGATTGAAGATATTAGCGCTCGCAAACTTGCCGAGGCTATCTTGCGCCAGCAATTAAAGCGAGAACGCCTGGTGGTAAAAATGCTGGAACGCATTCGCTCTTCTCTCAATTTAGAAGAAATTTTGACAAAAACTGTTGCTGAAGTACGGCAATTTTTGCAAACAGACCGGACAGTTATTTATCAGTTTAATCCCGATTGGAGCGGTTTTGTAACAGTCGAGTCTGTGGGCAAAACTTGGCTGGCTATTCAGGGAATAACTATTGACGATTCCTGCTTTGAAGACCGCTATGCTTCTGCTTATGAACACGGTCGTACTGTAGCTGTGGATGATATTTACCAAGCTGATCTTTCCGAGTGCTACATTAATTTATTAACTCAATTTCAGGTGCGAGCTAATTTAGTAGTGCCGATTTTGCAAGGCGAGAAATTGTGGGGGCTATTGATTGCCCACGAGTGCGCGGGCCCCCGCCACTGGCTGGAAATTGAGGTCGAGTGTCTCAAACAAATTAGCGTGCAGTTGGCGATCGCGATCCAGCAATCAATGCTGTTTGAGCAAGCACAAAGTGAAATTGCCGATCGCAAACAAGCCGAGTCAGCTTTGCAGGAATCGGAAGCGCGAGAACGTTCAAAAGCGCTAGAGTTAGAAGCAGCTATTAACAAACTCCGAACGACTCAAGCTCAGCTCGTTCAAAATGAAAAAATGGTGAGTTTGGGTCAGTTAGTTGCTGGTGTTGCTCACGAAATTAATAACCCTGTTAGCTTTATTCACGGCAATCTCAGTCCGGCTCGCAATTACACTTTAGATTTGCTGGAATTGATTAAAGTTTACCAGCATTACTGTCCTCATCCTCCAGCCCAAGTCTTGGAGAAAATTGATGAAATAGACTTGGATTATATTGCTGAGGATTTCCCAAAATTGTTTAATTCGATGCAAGTAGGAACCGAGCGAATTGTCGAGATTGTGAAATCGTTGCGTAATTTTTCCCGATTGGACGAGTCCGCTGGGAAGTCGGTTAACATTCACGAGGGAATTGATAGCACTTTGATGATTTTGCAAAATCGGTTAAAATCTCACAGCAGTTATGGAGAAATTCAGATATTTAAAGATTACCAACTATTGCCGCCAATTGAATGTTTTCCGGGCGAGTTGAATCAGGTATTTATGAATATTTTAATTAATGCGATCGATGCTTTGGAAGAACGGGACAAGCAGCGTTCGATCGAGGAGTGCGATCGACATCCCAGCACGATCGCTATTCGCAGTTATCAGGCTGGTGCGGGCTTCGTAGCAGTATCGATTGCGGACAACGGGCGAGGGATACCGGAGTCCGTGCGATCGAGGCTGTTTGACCCCTTTTTCACGACTAAACCTGTGGGCAAGGGCACGGGTTTGGGACTGTCCATTTCTCACTCGATTATCGTCGATCGCCACGGCGGCAGATTGAGCTGTATTTCGACACCGGGAGAGGGAGCGGAGTTTTTGATTGAAATTCCAGTGCGGCCGAATTTAATATCAATTCCGGTTGCACCGGAATGATTGTTGACTGTTGACTGTTGACTGTTGACGGGCGGGTCGAAAAACTGAATGGTTGAGTGTTAACTGTTGACTCGATTTTATTATTCCGATGCAACCGGAAACGATATAACAGGTAGAAATTCAAGTTTGGCGCAATAAATTAGCAATTGGTAATTGGAAATTGGGGAGCCGAAATGGGTAATATCTCACATATTGCACCATTTTCAAGAACAGGCTTTCCGGCCTGTTCCACAAAGAGTGAATTTTCTTGTGGGAAAAGCCGGAAAGCCTGTTCCTAAACAAGTAATTGAGAATGGTGCAACATCTCAGTAATATCAAAGAGTGAATTTTCTTCTGGGAAAGGCCGGAAAGCCTGTTCATAAACAAGTAATTGAGAAGGCTGCAACATCTCAGTAATATCAAATACCGTAACATCGGAATTATACCCTGCAAGCGAGCATTATCCTTGCTCCGGGTCACTCGATCGCATCCCGCTGACAGTGCACTCAGAAAATTATTATTCTGATGCAAAGGTCAACAATATGAGTTATGAGTTGTGAGTGAAAAATAAAACACGATATTACAAATTACCTTCAACTTTTACATAAAAATCGGGGAAGATTCCGAGTTACTGCTGGCGTGACAAATGCGATTTTTGCCTTCGGTTTTGGCTTGAAAAAGGGCGCTGTCAGCGCTGCGAATTAGGGCATTGGGAGATTCCTGGGCAGAAGGAATCGCTGTCGCAATGCCGCAACTGAGGGTAACGTAGGGGCCGATCGACGATCGCGCGTGGGGCAGTTTCAAGCTGGCGATGCCGTCGCAAATTTTCTGGGCGACAGCGTTTGCCCCTTCGGCGCTAGTGTTGGGCAGCACTAGCGCAAATTCTTCGCCACCGTAGCGGGCAGTCAAATCCCCAGCCCGGTTGGTGGCGCTGGCGATCGCCCCCGCCACTTGGCGCAAACAATCGTCCCCGCCGAGGTGCCCATAAAACTCGTTGTAAAGTTTAAAAAAGTCGATGTCAAACATAATTAAAGACAGCGGCAGTTCCTCTCTTCCCAATCTGCGCCACTCTAAGCTCAAAACGCGATCGAACTGGCGACGATTGGCAATGCCAGTCAGTCCGTCAGTAGTTGCCAGTTGCTGCAATTTTTGATTGGCTATTGCTAGCTTGCGGTAGAGTTGAGATTGTTCGATCGCGATCGCCACTTGATTTGCCAAGTGCTGTAAAAAATCTATTTCCCACTGCTGCCATTCCCGGACACCGCTGCAATTGTATGCTGTCAGCATTCCCCACAAACTATTGCTATTTTCTGCGATCGAATCCGGCAAATTTTTACCCTGCGCCTGCGGTTTGCCACTCGCCTGGTGCCAGATATAATTTTCCGCTGCATCTTGATTGTTCTCGACTTCCCAAACAGTAGCTTCTTGTGTTTCTTTTGCCGTTTCCCAATCGCCTGATTGCCAAATTGGCACGCTGATAACTGCTGCAATTTCACAATCTGTCAACAATTCTTTGCAACTGCCAGCCAAGGGGGCAGTGTTGACATCTGCTATTGCTTGTACCGACTGGGATTCGACTAAAACAAAGCATGACACCGCCAAAGCAGCACTAATATTTTGGTTTTCAATATAACCTTCTGGCAAACCGTCACCTGCGACGATCGCACCTTTTTGCTCTTCCCCGTCCAATTGAGACACCCAATCTTGACAGCGATAAATTAAAACGCGGTCTGTTTGGAGAAATTGGCGCACTTCTGCAACGGTACTTTGGAGAATGCTTGCCGGATCTATTGACGATCGAATATGTTCGATCATTTTGCCCAACAGCCGCTGTCGCAGAGCCTGCTGCCGCAATTGTTCTTCGATTTGCTGGCGTTCGATCGCGTAATGGATTGCCCGCACCAGCAGAGTTCGGTGAAATCTTCCCTTTACCAAACAATCTTGAGCGCCCCAGCGCAATACTGACCGGGCAATATTTTCATCGTTGATATCTGTCAGCACCACAATTGGCAATGTGGGCCATCGCCCTTTCAAAACTGCGATCGCCTCGCTTCCCTTTAAGCTGTCTGACAGTGACAAATCTAATAGTACAGCGTCAAACTTCTCTACTTCCAGACGCCCAACTCCTATCTCCAAAGACTTAACAGTTTGGAGAAGAAAGAGAGACTCGCTGAATGACCCTAGAAGGTCTTCGATCATTGTCGGATCTCCGAGGTCATCCTCAACCAACAAAATTTTCAGACATTGGTTACGTGTTAACACAACTATAGCGTTCGGAGCGAGTCGAAGGCAACTTTTTTGTTTTGAGAGCGATACTTGCGATCGGCAAATATTTCAGCTTATCAAATTCACTATACACTCTAACTAGACATTTAGCGCTCCATTAAAGCTTACATATCTGATGGGAGTGAAACGATCTCAAACCAATACTCACATAAAGTCTTCATGACTTCCAGCAATCCTTCAAAAGTTACTGGTTTGGATATGAAAGAATTGGCTCCCAATCGGTAGCAAAGTAAGACATCTCCTCTGCGGTGGGAAGTTGTGAGCATTACAACCGGAATTTGTTGCAAATGGGGGTCAGCTCTGATCAAAGTTAGTGTTTCTCGCCCGTCCAGCCTCGGCATATTCAGATCCAAAAGTATCAAGTCGGGCTGATGCAAATTGCTGCTACCAAGATATTGACCGCGACGGTACAAGTAGTCTAGCACTTGTTCTCCATTTTCCACAAATTCGCTCGTAATTGCTAATGAAACTTCTCGCAG
Organism: Microcoleus sp. w1-18aA5; assembly: GCF_036701705.1. Classification (NCBI taxonomy): domain Bacteria; kingdom Bacillati; phylum Cyanobacteriota; class Cyanophyceae; order Oscillatoriales; family Microcoleaceae; genus Microcoleus; species Microcoleus sp. w1-18aA5. The sequence continues at coordinate 26,625 of NZ_JAUPTE010000006.1, forward strand.
TGCTTCCTTTACCAAAAAGCGCGTGTCCTCGTCATCGTTTGCTATTAAAAGAGTAAATTTTTTCTTTTGATAATTCACGGCTTTGTCTCACTACGAACGTCTTTTGTGAGGTTGCGGGACTTTGAGCCGTGTCTGAGTACCTGCAAAGAATCTCTTACCATCATCCGGTAAATCTGGCTGAGAACACTGAAATTGTGTTGCAGTAATTTACCGTTTTTCTCTATTTGCAAAGGTTTGCGAATCATGCTTGTTTCACTTGGCAGTCTTTCTGAGAACCTGCAAACTGCCAACACATCACAAATCCTTCTGGGCGAACTACTAGGGAAACTATTGCATCCCAAAGCAAGATGCTCTGGATACACTTGAAAAAAATTAACAAGTCTTGCGCGCACCGCTGATTTATAAGTTGTGTAAGGATAGAGCTAATAGATTTATATTGATAGATTTATAGCTCGATGTCATCAGTGAATATGCTACACTTTATAAGCATTTTTGTAAAGAACAGATAAAGATATTTAAAGCTTAAGTAAAGGACGGGTGACAATCAAGCAATTTGCTCACAAGCCCCCGGATTCATCCGTGGGGTCGCTTTCTTAAAATCTAAAATCTAAAATCTAAATTCTAAATTCTAAAATCTAAATTCTAAAATCTAAATTCTAAATTCTAAAATCTAAAATCTAAATTCTAAAATCTAAATTCTAAAATCTAAATTCTAAAATCTAAAATCTAAATTCTAAAATCTAAATTCTAAAATCTAAAATCTAAATTCTAAAATCGATTGGCTGCTTCAGGCGGACTGCTAGCTTCACTTTGGTATAGGAATAGAAAAATAAAAAGTTGAGCCTCGATTGGGTGCTGATTCTACCCACAGATTGCCGCCATGCCGATCGACAATTCTTTGACAAATTGCTAAACCGATACCGGTTCCCGAATACTGTTTTTGGGTGTGCAAGCGCTGAAAAATCTGAAAAATTCGCGGATGGTACTGTGAGGCAATCCCAATACCATTATCCTGCACTGAAAACACCCAGCTATCCCCCTGACGCGAAGCGTCCACCTGCACCACCGGCGCCTCACTGCTGCGGTACTTAATGGCGTTACCAATTAAATTTTGAAACAGTTGCAGCAGTTGAAAACAGTCACCTTTTACCTTTGGCAAATCTCCCCTAGTAACTGAAGCTTGATTCTCGCGGATGGCCAAATGCAAATTAGCACAAACATCCTCAAAAACCCGATTGCAATCTATCATCTCAAAAGGTTTCTGACTGCGACCGACCCGCGAATACTCCAGCAAGTCATCAATCAGCGCCTGCATCCGCTCGCAAGAAGTAACAATATTGCGGATAAATTTATTCCCTTGGGCATCAAGTTGGTTGGGAAAGCGTTTTTCTAATAGTTGAGCGTAGCCGGCAATCGTGCTCAAAGGCGCTTGCAAATCGTGAGAAGCCACGTAAGCAAACTGTTCTAGTTCGGCATTAGAACGAGTTAATTCTTGAGCGTAGCGGGTTTGAGTGTCTAAACTCGTTTGCAGCAGTTCTTGTACCAGCTTGCGTTCGGAAATATCCTCGATCGCACAAATCAAATACTGTAGCGTCCCCTTGACATCGCGCATTGCCGAAACAGTAACATTTGCCCAGCGCACAGCTTCATCTTTGCATAGCAAACGCTTTTCCACAGAAAAAGTTTGAATCTTCCCGGATAACAGCGAGCGCAGGTATTCTCGATCGGCTTCTCTGTCATCTGGGTGAGTAATTGCCTCCCAATTTTGCTGTAACAATTCGGATTGTGCATAGCGGACAATTTGACAAAAGCCAGGATTTACCCGCATAAATTTACCACAAAGTGCGGTTTTAGCTATGCCTACCGCAGCTTGCTCGAATATCGCGCGGAAGCGTTCTTCGCTGTCTCGTAGGGCAATTTCTGCTCGTTTGCGATCGGTAATATTGCGAAATGTTACTGCCAGACCGTCGTTTAATTTGACCGCCACAAGGTGCAGCCAAACAATTGGCTCTTGCTCCTGTTCGTAATAAAATTCTTGGTCTACAGTTTCTCCTGTTTCTACTACAGAAACATACAAATCAAATAACCCATTATTGCTAACTTGGGAAATTTCGGCTAACAAATTCTTGCCAAGGATCTCATTTAATAGCAGACCATAAAATTTTTCGGCAGCCGGGTTGATCAAGAGCCACTGGAAATCTACAATATTTCCCTCACTGTTGCGGACAGCAGAATAAGCCACCACACAGTCTAAGGAACTATTTAATATGCTAGCAAGCAGCGACTGTGACTGTTGCAGTTGATAATTTTGTTCTTTTAATTGCTGTTGCAGCTTTTGCAAGCGGACTTGCTTGTCTATGCGTGCTAAAACTTCTTCAACTTGAAAGGGTTTAGTAATATAGTCGGAACCTCCTACTCGAAAAGCTTGTAATTTATCATTCATTTCATCTAATACGCTTAAAAAAATTACCGGAATTTGTTCAGTTTCTGGTGTCGCTTTCAGTCTCCGACAAACTTCATAACCGTTCATTTCTGGCATTCTAATGTCGAGCAAAATTAAATCCGGGCAATGGGCGATCGCAACATTCAACGCCAGTTGACCGCTAATAGCTCGGTAAACTTGATAGCCCTGGGATGTTAGCAGTTTGGATAAGAACCGCAGATTGCTTGGTTGGTCATCAACCACCAATACTTTAATTTCGCTATTATCCATTTATTTTAAACTCGATTGAGTTAAATTCATTATCTTGTCGAGTCGGTAATCGGCAAGCAAATCTTTTAAAGCCTCAGCTAAGGTTGGATGACTTTCCCAGATGCGATCGACAAGTTGAATCGCCAGCTCTTCATTAACATCATTAGCTGCGTCATGGAGTTCCTTCACCCAGCTTTGAGGCATTTGAGCCAGCAGCCCTCCGAAAAATGAATCGGGTTTTTCGTTCACACAATAACGCCGTAAAGCCCCGACTGGGAGCCGGGGCAACTCTTGATAAAGATAGCGCACTCCCAAGTAGCAAGCCATCTTATCAAAAAGGATTTGTTCTTGAAAAGGTTTCCGCACAAAATCGTCGCAACCTGCGGCGATAATTTCGCCTTTTCTTTCCTCAAAAGTGCTAGCAGTCAGAGCAATAATTACAGTTCGTCGCTGAGTTTGTTTCTCTTTAGCTCTAATTTGTCTGACAGTTTCAAAACCGTCCATTACTGGCATTCGCGTATCCAGCCAAATTAAATGAGGCTGCCAACTTTCCCAAATTTCAACCGCTTGGTAGCCATTTTCCGCTTCTCGGACTTCAAAACCAATTGGTTGCAACATTTTAACCAGCAGCAGCCGATTTTCTTGATTGTCGTCAACTGCTAAAATCCGATAAACCGGTTGATCTGCTTCTAGTCCGATCGCGCGCTGGAATGTCGCCACGGTTATTTCCGACGAAATAGCGGCAAATACTCGGATATTAAATTTAAAACTGGTTCCCTCACCTAAAACACTTTTTACCCAAATATCCCCACCCATTATCTGCACGTATTTTTTAGTAATTGTCAAACCCAATCCCGTACCATCAGCCGCTTTTCTCCCCGCTTGTGTTTGCACAAAAGCATCAAATAAAGTATCAATTTCTGCTGCTGCTATGCCAATTCCCGTGTCTTCAACTTCAAACAAAATTAACAATGGATCGACGAAAGTATAGTTAAGATGACTTTCCGATTCTGCCGGCTGTTGCTGGTTGTTTTCCACGCTCACGCGCAGCCAAATACGGCCCCCGTCGTTAGTAAATTTCATGGCATTTGCCAGCAGGTTAATTAAGCAAACGCGCAGCTTTTTTTCGTCAGTTTTTATATATTGGGGAACATTAGCCTCGACGGAAAATCTCAGTTGCATTTTTTTTGTTTCAGCTTTAATTTGAAACATTTCTTCGAGAGTGTCGAGGAGTTGATAAAGGTCAAAGCTGCGTTGATCTAAGCCAATTATCCCTGCTTCTATTTTCGACAAGTCTAAAACATCGTTAATTAGTTCCAGCAAATGTTGACCGCTGCGGTTAATAATTCGGAGATTTTCGAGATTTTCGTGGCTGAGCAAAGAGTCGCGGCTCATGACTTGGGTAAAACCAAGGATGGCGTTCAGGGGAGTCCGCAATTCGTGGCTCATGTTGGCAACAAATTGACTTTTTGCGAGCGATGCAGCGGCCGCTGCTTCTTCGGCTTTTTTGCGTTCTATTATTTCTTCTTGCAGTTCTTTATTGCGATCGAGCAATTGTTTTTTCAGTCTCTGAATAGTCAGTTGGTGTTCGATTCGTGCTAAAACTTCTGCTACATGAAACGGTTTTGTGACATAATCAACCCCTCCCACTTGAAAGGCGGTTAGTTTGTCCAATACTTCATCTAAAGCGCTGATAAAAATAACTGGAATTTCGGATGTCTTCGGATCTTCCTTGAGCTGGCTGCAGACTTCGTAGCCGTCCATATCCGGCATTTTGATGTCGAGCAAAATCAAATCGGGACAACCAGAGCGCGCGGCCCTGATTGCCATTTTGCCGTTAATTACGCCGCGGACTTTGTAGCCCCGATCGCACAGCGTTGCTGATAAAACTTGTAAATTTTCTGGAGTATCGTCAACAATTAATATGTTGCCTTTATTTTCTTCTATTTGATTGTTGGTCATTGCTGGCTATTTTTTGTTAATTTAAGAAGTGTTGAAATTAGGAAAACTTGTTAAATAGTCACTATAGCACTCCCTCTTCAATCAACTGCTTTGATATTTACATAACTTATCGTAGTTGAGATTTTAGATTTGATATGTGAGATTAAAGAATTGGGAATGACGGATGATTAGCAGGGTGTGGAGCTTGGCTACAGGTAAATTAGTCTATCGCCCGCAAGCGAGTTTACAAATAGGCGATCGACCTACACGATCAATAATCCTGAACCTGCCCCTATTATCCCTTCTTCTTTCATCCTTCAACAATTTCTAAACTCGTCAATCAAATCGATAATCCGATCGCACCGGAAGTTATTCGCCAAATCGGCGATCGCGCTGCGGAAACTAGCATTAATAGGAGGAATCGACAACAACAGCCGAAAAATCTCCTCGTTATCAACCGCATCCGCCGCAGAATACAATTCATCAACCCATTCAGCAGGCATAGCTCGCAAAAATGAAGTATTCAGCGTAAAACCCAAATCAGCCGTTTCAGTTGCCGTGGAAACCTCGGCGGACACCGCAGCATCAGAACTTAGCGAAGCTTCTCGATCATAAACATAGCGGACTCCCAGATACTTAGCCATCTTTTCCAGAATCACTTGCTCCCGAAAAGGCTTCGCTACAAAATCATCGCAACCAGCAGACAAAATCAGCGATCGCTCCTCATCAAAAGCACTTGCAGTCAGAGCAATAATCACCGTTGCTTGACCTTTCAAATGCGCTTTAATCTGTTTAGTAGCTTCGTAACCGTCCATCACCGGCATCCGCATATCCATCCAAATCAAATGAGGTTCCCAACTCGACCACATTTCCACAGCTTGAACGCCATTTTCAGCTTCCTGCACCGCAAACCCAAGGGATGTCAGCATTCTGACCAACAGCAAGCGGCTTTCCAGGCGATCGTCAACAGCTAAAATCCGGTATTCTGGCTGTCCGGGTTCCAGACCCACCACTCGGCGAGCTGTTTGAGCCACCTGAATTTCCACTGCATTAGGGAGCGAAACTTTAACATCAAATCTAAAAATGCTGCCGCGACCGAGGGTGCTTGTTACCGTCATCTTCCCTCCCATTAACTTAACGAACTGCTTGCTGATTGGCAAGCCCAAACCGGTTCCTTCTTGAGCTTTTTTACCGCTTTCTGTTTGCGCGAAAGGTTTAAACAAATTGTCCATTTCATCTGCAGAAATTCCTGAACCAGTGTCTTCCACTTCAAATAGCAAAGAGCAATTCTCACTTGGCGAAATTTCTGGGATTTTTTTATTTTTTAGCAGCTCATGTTTAAGTCTCAAATTAACACCACCTTCCGCAGTAAATTTAATAGCATTACCGACTAGATTTATCAATACTTGTCGCAACTTGCTTTCGTCAGCTTCTATATATTGAGGTAGATTTGGTGGGCAATCAAAAATTAACTGCAACCCTTTTTTATCGGCTTGCAATTTCAGCATATTTTCAGTATTTTTTAGCATTTTATGCAAGTCAAAGGTACTGTTATTAAGTGTCACCAGCCCGACTTCAATTTTTGACATTTGCAGAATATTGTTAATCAGAACAAGCAAATGTTCCCCGCTCTGGGTAATAATTCCTAAGTATTGCTGTTGGTCGGCATCGAGGTCTGGGTCGCGGGCTAGCAGTTGACTGAAACCGAGAATTGCGTTGAGGGGAGTTCGCAATTCGTGGCTCATATTCGAGAGAAATTCGCTTTTTGCCCTGTTCGCTCTGTCGGCTTCTTCTTTGGCTTTTTGCAGGACTATTTCAGCTTGTTTGCGTTCGGTAATATCGCTAGCAGTGCCTGTTGTGCCGATGATGTTTCCTTCAGCGTCCCTGCGGGCGATCGCCTTGGTATTTACATCAATCTTTCGGCCGTCTTTTCCTAATACTATGTTTTCGTACTGAAACACAGTTTTGCCCGTCAGCAAGCGCTGCTGAAGTTCCCATTTCCAGTCTATTTCTCCTGGAGCCAAGAAATCGCTAAAAGAACACCCTAGCATTTCTTCAGGCTCGTAACCGTAGATTTGTTTAACTGCTTGATTCACAAAAGTAAGGTGTCCTTCAGCATCGCAAGACCAGATAATATCTTGGGAAGTTTCAACTAAATGACGGTATTTTTCTTCGCTCTCTGCTAGGGCTATTTCTGCCCGCTTGCGGGGGGTAATGTCCATCAAAGTTGTGAATAGTTTTGTCACTTTACCTTCTTGATTGACAACTGCTTCTCCTCTGGCTTCGATGTAGCGGATGAAGCCGGCTTCACTTATTTGTGACTGGCAATTATCCGCACCCATTGTCGGTGCCAGCCGCAGGATTCGATATTCCAAACTGTAGGATTGCCCATTAGCAATAGCAGCGTCGATCGTTGTTTGCCACTTTTGTCGATCGTCCGGATGCACGTATTGCGAAAACTCAGTTAGTGTTGGCGCAGCCTGGGTTGGCTCAATTCCAAAAATCCGAGATAACTCTTCCGACCAAGTAGTTGTGTTGGCAGAGAAATCGCATTCCCAATTACCAACACGGGCGATTCTTTGCGCTGCTGCTAAAGAAGCCGCTAGAGCTCGGAGTTTTTCTTCGGCTAATTTGCGATCGCTAATATCTTGAATCACAGAAATCACGCAGGTTTCGCCATGAATGTCAATGATCTCTGCTGACAGCAGCCCGGTTCTGAGTCCCCCTGTTTTAGTGCGAAAATCAAATTCATAGTTGAGAACAATTTTTTTTTCGTCTAACATTTTAAACAACTCAGCGCGGGCTTGTATCTTTTGCCAAAGATTCAAATCAAGCGCCGTGCGGTCGAGAATTTCTGCGGCCGAATAACCGATTGTCTGGCAAAAAGCCTCATTAATTTCTAAATAACGACCGTCATTAAGTCGGGTAATAGTAATCGGGTTGGGAGAAGAACGAAAAGCTTTAGCAAACTTTTCCTCAGACAAGCGCAGTTGTGCAGTCCGCTCCTCGACTAAAGTTTCCAATTCTTGATTTAGCTTTTGGAGTTGAGCATTTTGTTGTGCTAATTGCTTCTCCATAAAATAGCTATTAATCGCTTCTTTTACCGTCAACTTCAAATCTTCTGACTGCCAAGGTTTCGATATGTATCGGTACAATTTAGCATATTTAATAGTATTCGCCACTGCTTCTAGGTCTGCTTGCCCTGTCAGCATAATTTTGATAGTTTTTGGCGAGATTCTGTGAATCTGCTTCAGTAATTCGTCCCCTTTGATATTCGGCATCAGATAGTCTGAAATCACTGCTACGATTTCACAGCCCTCTGCCAGTAATTCCTCGATTAACTCTAAAGCATCTTCACCGCCTTCAGCGGTTTCTAATAAGTGCTCTTCCCCCAAGGTTTTTTTTAACTCAATTTTCAAACTTTCAAGAATTATCGGTTCGTCATCAACACAAATAATCACAGGTTTATTGTTCATATTTTTGTCCAACCAGATTTTATAGTTTCTACTAATTCTTTGCGTTCCCACGGCTTGTACAAACAACGGTGCAAGTTTGCTTGCTCTTTCACCCGTGCTATTGCTACTTCGTCTGCTTGCCCGGTCAGCATAACTTTCACAATTTTAGGATATTTTTGGTGAACCATAATCAAAAAATCATCTCCTTTAATCCCTGGCATTAACCAGTCAGATACTATGACTAAAATATCACTTTCATCTTCTTTTTGAATTTCCTCCATAATTTCCAGAGCTTCATCTGCATTTTCTGCTACTTCATAGAGGTAAGCATCCCCAAATTCTTTTTTAAGTTGAATTTTTAAACTATTTAAGACTACAACTTCATCGTCAACGCACAAAATTACTGGTTTAGGCATAAAACTTTACTTCTATTAAATTTTAAATATTGGGGCATTTCCCTCTTTTACTTCTTGCTATCAAGGGATTCCGACCGGCAAGAATATAGTAAATTTTGTTTGACCAGGCACGCTTTCTACTTGCAGTTCACCTTGGTGTTTTTCCAGAATTTTTTGAACTATATCTAATCCCAAACCGCTACCTTCCCCTGGAGGTTTAGTTGTGAAAAACGGCTCAAAAATTCTCGGCATAATCTCTGGAGGAATGCCGGGACCACTGTCTGTAATACTAACTGATATTGCGTTCGCTTGGTGTTTGACATCAATTTTTAACACGCCTTTGTTGCCCATCGCTTGTAAAGCATTGTGAACTAAATTTGTCCAAACTTGACTGAGTTCATCAGGATAGCATAGCACAGAGGGTAAATTAGTACCATAGTTTCTGACTACTTCCACACCGTGTTTGATTTGGTAGTGGTAAAGCGTTAAAACAGTATCAATACCATCGGTGATATTAGCGATTACTTTGGTACCCGACTGGTCGTAACGAGAGTAGCTTTTCAAAGCAAAAACGATTTTGGCTGCCCTATCCGTGGCGGTAGCAATATTTTTAGTGCTTTTTTGTACCGTAGCAAATTGGTAGGCGGTTTGTACAATATTTCTACTTTGGCTGTCTTTCAACAAAGGTAAAAAAGGTTCTACATTATTGCCGATGCCGATATCTAACAAAGTACAGGCAAGACTGGCGGCGTCGTCAATCTTTTCTGATTCTAATTGCCCCTGCAAAAGTTTTTTTAACTGACGTTTTTCTTTACTAGATAATGTATCTGTTTCTTGGCTGGACTTGTGTAGCAAAGCCAAGAAATCCTGCCGCCGTTCCGGGGATAGTTGTTGAAAAAATATCGGCAACTGCTGCAATTGTTCCGTCCAAAAGTCGGCGATGTTCTGCACAGAAGAGCGAATCGCCCCTAAAGGAGAATTGATTTCATGAGCAACTCCGGCAATTAACTGTCCGAGGGCTGCCATCTTTTCTGATTGAATAAGTTCTTTTTGAGTCCGCTTCAGTTCTTCTAAAGTATGAGATAACTCTGCATTTTTTTTGCACAGCGCTGACTCGGCTATTTTGCGGGCGTTGATGTTGCGGGCAACCCAAATGACTGCATCTTTTGAAAACAGAGAAATGCAGGCAGAAAACCAAATTGCGCGGCCACAAACTGTTAAACTATAGTCAAAATTTATAGTTTGTTGGGTTTCTAAAACTTGCTGAACTAACAGCCACCAATCATCCGGTTTGTCGTCATCAAAAAAATGTTCTATGGTCAAGCTGACTATATCACAATCTGGCTCAGAAGCCGCTGCCACATTCGTTGGCAAAACTTCTATGTTCCGCTGACTGTCTAGCACGAGAATGATGTCGGTCATCGCTTCAAAAACGGCGCGGACTTTCCTTTCAGAAAAGTGCAATTTTTCTTCGAGCAATTTTCTACCACTAATTTGTTGCTGCAATTCTTCGTTACTGGCTGCTAGTTGAACCGTGCGGTCTAGAACTCGCTGTTCGAGTTCGGTGTTCAGGCGGCGAACTTCAGCTTCTGCGGTGGTGCGGTCTTGTATTTCCTTTTTTAACTGACTGTTGGCATTAATTAATTCTAAAGTTCGCTGTTTGATTTGTTCTTCCAAATTATCATTTAATATTCGCAATTTTTCTTCTATTTCTGTTCTCCGCAACGCTTCTTTTTGCAATTCTTCGTTCATTTTGTTCAACTCCTGAATTTTGTCGGCAACTGTTTCCTGCAAAAGCTCGACATTTGCGTGCATTTCTACCGGATCTAAGGCCTGCAGCAGGCTAATTTCAGTCACAATTCCAGCTAAATATCCTTCCTCGTCCACCACCACCAAGCGCCGGATGCGGTGCTGCTGCATTAACTGGTGAGCCTGCCACAAGGTGGCTGTTACCTGCAATGCTATCAGCGGAAAACTCATGGCGGCGGTGACGGGAGTACGTGCGAAATCTAGTCCAGAAGCTTGGAATTTAACAATGTCGCGTTCTGTAATTATGCCCACAGGTTTTTGATTTGTGTTGTCGCTGTCAGTGCAAATGACTATGCAGCTTTTTCGCTGGGTTCTCATCTGTTTTGCGACTTCTAAAACTGAGGCGCTGCTTGAGGTAACTATTAATTGTCTAGTCATAATTTCTTCGGCACGCCACATTTTCAGCAAGTCTGCCGGTTTGAGGATTTTACGGATGCTTTCGCAGGTGATAGCGCCTAGCAAGTTCCCACCTTCGTCTAGGAGGGGTAAATGACGGATTCTTTTCGATCGCAATATGCTCAATACTTTGAAGATATTTCCCCCTTGATCGATGGAAATAGCGATCGGGTTTTCAGTCATCACCTCAGAAATTGCTACCCCCGCTAGCGGTATTTCGCTAGCAGTTATTTTCACAACATCGCGTTCTGTAAAAATTCCGAGCAATTGCTGCTCAAACGCGATTAAAATACAACTGGCACTCGCCTCAGTCATGGCAGCAATTGCGACTTTCACAGGTGTGTCTGGAGGCAGCACCGGTGGTTTGGCGTCGATCGCCTGTTCTAGCAAGCTTTGGGTATCAGAAACTGTTGTTGACATGGGCAAATCAAGGGGGATAGATGCAGGCGGAACCGGCACTTAATACCATTTTAGATTTCCGACTTTACAGTCGCGGTAGGCTAACCGCCATCCTGGTTTGACATCGGTCTAGAGGTTAATTTTTAGTCGCGCATTGGTATAATTTTTAGTGTGATCGCGCTAAACGGCGATCGGAATTGACACAATACACGTCCTTTGACCGATAACTGATGTTACTTCTATTTTACCCGAATACTTTTCCACACTTTTTTTAATAATCTCCAGTCCCAACCCGCTGCCTTCGTCGGCGGGTTTTGTGGTAAAGAAGGGAGCAAATATTCGTGGCAAAATTCCCGGCTAATTCAGTTGCCACTGACGATCAGGCTCGGATTTTCGGCTCTCACCTCTACTTTTAAAACTCGGCAATTCTCTATAGCTTGTAAAGCATTGTGCATCAGATTTATCGAAACTTGTTTTAGTTGGTCTGGCTCAGACAACAATTTCGGCAGTGGCGCTTGAGAATTTATGACAACTCCTACTCTCTCTTTTACTTATTTTAATCAAAATTTAATAGAGTTTTAATGGATCAGTAATATTGGCTATTACTTTTCTCCCACACAGTTATATCGAGATTATTTAAAACTAACAATTAAATTTGTGGCTATCTGTAGCCAATTCTCTTTCTCTTCTTGGGAAGCTGTGAATAAATGGCAGAGACTATCTGCCTGACTCAGCAAGTTAAGCACCCTTTAATGAAATATTTGATTGTAGTGCAAGTTTATGGATTCATTCAGTTGAGCAAGCAGGTTGCTAGAGTCAGCAATTTCGCGTTTTATTTCTCTAACTTATGGAGCTACAAAATAGGAATATTGAGATTTTGGGTACAATAACCGACCACTTCAAACTCAGCGTTTTTGAGAACACTTTAATAGCTTTCTCGGAATATTGGCTGGGTTTCCCTGACATGATATTTGCTGTGAGCGATACAAGCTGGTACTCAATCTAATATCTTGCCTCTGAGGCTTTTGGCATTGAACATCGATAACTGTAGCAACCTGTTGCAGTAACTAGCAGCCAAAAAAATCACCGTACCCGCAATTGTAAATAATAACCCTGCCTTTGCGCGCAAGCATTCAAGGCAGGGTTATTATTGAGTATTCCGAATTCTCAAGGGTGAAGCGAGGACGCTGCTGCCGACTTCGGCTGCCCAGCAGTGCACTACTCGCCCAATCGAGTTATTTTAGCGCTGCGTTCGGCCAACATCAGCACTACATAAATAGTCATTACATAGCCGGCGGCCAGAATGGGAATAATTAGAGGAATATCGCGATAAATCATAATTAGAACCAAAAGTCAAGGACGAGGAGGAGCAGGACAAGTTCAAGACCTACTACATTAAGTCAGCACGCAAGACCATGCCTTGGTTCTGAAGGCTGTTTTTCCATATCAAGCCTGCGGGAACATTTAGGCGTTCCCGGTCATCAATAATGATTTACTGCTTTACAGATGCTTAAACAGCCTAAAACTATCCACTTTAGCTGCTTTGAGCTACCGTGTACATAAGATGCGCTACTCTTAACTTCTGATAACTTTTAGCCGCGAGGAACTAAAAATCTGTCCCAGAAATTTTGGCTGCGATCGACTAACAAGGCTGGCTCTACGAAACTTTTACAGGCACCTAAAAGCTACCTGCCAGTCTGGCTGTACTTAATGTATAGAATTGTTTAAATCCTTAATACCCATAATAACACAGGGTTTTTGGGATTTAGAGATTTTTTGGCAGTGTCCTTAACAATTCGATACAATAGGGGCAACCCCTCTGAGAGTCGGCAACTCGCCGATGGCAGTCGGGTGACTCCCATCGGGCGGCAGATGACAAATAACTGCCGATCGCCTAGATTTTTCTTTTCTATTGCAGAGAATTACCTTAAAATAAAGATATGATATGTAAAATTTTGTTACTTTACGGCTTGAGTCGGCGTATCCATGATCTCTAGCACTCTCCTATTTTCCTCGGTTGAAGAAGACCTGCGACTGTTGACAGAAAACTTAAAACAGTTAGTGGGTGCCCGTCATCCCATCTTGTACGCGGCTGCAGAATACTTATTCGGCACAAAGGGAAAACGAGTGAGACCCGCGATCGTTCTGTTGATGGCCAAGGCGACTATGCCCGATCGGGAAATCACGGAAAAACACCGTCGCCTCGCTGAAATTACGGAAATGATCCACACAGCTAGTCTAGTCCACGACGACGTGGTGGACGAGTCGGATCTGCGGCGGGGAGTGCCGACGGTTCACAGTCGGTTTAACAACCGAGTGGCAGTATTGGCGGGAGACTTTCTGTTTGCTCAATCTTCCTGGCATTTGGCCAATCTCGACAACCTGCCAGTAGTCAAACTGCTTTCAGAAGTGATTATGGATTTAGCTGAGGGGGAAATTCAACAGGGACTCAATGGATTTGACACCAGCTTGTCGATCGAAGCGTACCTCGAAAAAAGTTATTACAAAACAGCGTCTTTAATTGCCAACAGTTCCAAAGCAGCGGGCTGTTTGAGCGAGGTGTCAGCGGAAATAGCAGACGATTTGTACAACTACGGTCGGAACATTGGTTTGGCATTCCAAATAGTAGATGATATATTAGATTTCACCGCTTCAACGGAAACTTTGGGGAAACCAGCAGGCTCGGATCTCAGAAGCGGTAATCTGACAGCACCCGCACTATTTGCCCTAGAAGAAAAACCTTACTTGGAAGTTCTCATAGAACGCGAATTTGCCCAAGAAGGAGATCTAGACCAGGCCCTGGCACTGGTAGAAGATTCTAGAGGCATAGAGAGATCCCGAGAACTAGCCACAAACCACGCACAGAAAGCCGTCGAATACTTAGCTGCGCTGCCCCATTCAGAGTCCCGTCAAGCTTTGATTGATTTAGCTGAATACGTTTTGAGCAGACTTTATTAGAGGTTAAAAAGTTACACTTTATTGGTAATGGGGAATTGGTAATGGGGAATGCCCAATGCCTAATGCCCTGTTACCAATTAATAGAAAATTGAATTGTTTAGGCAATATCTGGCGGTGGAGCCGATCGATACTGTTGCAAGTAAACGTTAATTAAACTCTGTACTTGCTCGCGAGGGATTTCCGTCCCGACTTCCTGATTTCCGGGACTTTCAAAAAAAACAATGCTGTCAAGACCTTCCAGAGCTATCATCTGAAATAAAATGTGAGTAACAGGCAAAAGCACCGGTCTGAGACGATCGCCCCCAGCAGCCGCAGCCTGCGACGCATCTTTAATACTTGTCCAAGCATAAATCACCTTCTTCTCCCGTCCCGGTTGCTTGAGGTTGCTCAAAACCACGATAGCCCAACTTTGGTCTACCGCTTGCAGGATCGAGTATTCGAGGTGCTGTAGCTGTTGGGCAATTAACACCAGGGCCGGGGCGATCGCCTTTAAGATTTCTGGCGTTGAACCGTCGGGCGGAGCTTTTTCGATCAATGCTTGAATCTGTTGGTCTAAATCCATCAGTCAGTTCTTTGATATCTAAAATTAAAAATTTCAGGTTAGCAGGTCCGCATCCAAGTATATATTACCCAGCACTGCCCTATTAAAGATAAGCTGACACCCCTCTAAATTTAAGATTTTGCAGCCTAGAGTCCTTGTAGCGAGCATTTGGGCCAAAAAATTAAGTGCGTAAAAGCTTACACAATGTCATCCAAAAAGTCTAACCATAGGGTGCTGAGCGCTAGCGCTGTCAAGGTGTGTTAAATCGGAGCCCGATAAAAAGCCGAAAACGGCTATTTCACGTTCGGATTTTTCACACTTAAAGCCATAAAAACTGTTTGGGGGAGTTTGGTTTCAAAATCAAAGCGCCCAAAGTTAGTAACTTCGTTGTGTATTCAGTCCACCGGTGCTTACCGCGCACTCATGAGCGGGCTGGGTGCTGATGGCGCACCTTACCCCAGATGGCGACTCAAAGAATTTGTTGGCCCCACTCCTATATATAGCGGTGCTCAAGCGTTGTGAGGTATGGGGGCGAGTCCTATGCCTATGCCCACGGAGGCCACGGAGGCCACGGAGGCCTATGAGCACCTCATGTTACTGAGAAAGGCTATATCTATTGTTGATATTTATAGTTGGTCGATCGTCCTTGACCAGGAATTTCAAAGGTGGTACCCGCCACGTGATTTATCCGTGGAATCAATCCCAAATCGAAAATCAAAAATTCTCAAGCCCCCGCATTTATCCGTGGGGTCGCCTCTAAAATCTAAAATCTAAAATCTAAAATCGATTGACGCTACCCATACCTGCCGCTGCACCTCGGACTCATCAGTTACACCCCTAACTTTTTCGTTGTTAACTGCCCCAGAGTCACATCCAATGTAACGAAATATTACAAGATGACGCTAAAGCAGCATAGAGGCTTGACAGCAAAGAATTAAGTGGCTAATCTGATATACATACCCGGGTAAGTCAATTCACTGTCATATGCAAGAAAAGCAAAAAGTTACATTGTATCTTCCACCAGAACTGCATCGCCAGCTCAAAATCCGAGCCGCAGTCGAAACTGAACCGATGTCATCAATTGCAGAAAGGGCAATTGTCTTCTACCTAGGAAATCCCGAACTGGTTGACGAAGTAGAAGCCTCCTACGGACAAACCCATCGGGTATACAACTGTCCAGAATGCACGGGTTCAGTAGTAATGCGAGATGGAGAACTGGCATCCGTAACAAGTCAGCCGAGCGTATTGGCTGAACAGGATCTTCCAGTAAAGCAGGTGTCGGGCGTCAGTGCCAGCACGGCCAAACCGGGAGAGGAAGAATTGGTTCCCTGCTAAGAATGCCTTGCTTCCCCAAAAAGCTAAAACTGAAATTTTCAGTAAGAGGGCTAAGGGCAGCATTGAGATTCAGCAAAGATAGCACCGTCTCTAGTGGGTCGAGGACTATGCAAGAAGAGATCAGTATTCTAATCCAAGCTCAATATCCTCTGATCTACCTCGTGACATCCGAGGAAGAGCGGTGTGAGCAAGCAATTTCGACAATAGCTCAAGCCAAACCACAGCGACGAGTATTTATCTGGACTGTAACTCACGGCATTGTGGAGTATGGTCAACCCCGCACCACCACCCAACACAACACCGTCTCGCCAGAGGCAGCAATTGAATGGGTGATCAGGCAGCGAGAACCCAACAGTAACGCTAGCATCTACATTTTCAAAGATCTGCATCCTTTCATAGATTCTCCTCCGGTAACGAGGTGGTTGCGCGATGCGATCGCCAACTTCAAAGGAACGCAAAAGACAATTATACTGATGTCTCCTTTGCAGCAAATTCCAATCGAGCTAGAAAAGGAAGTAGTGGTATTAGACTTCGCGTTGCCAGACATGAAGGAACTAAACCAAGTATTGTCTGGTCAGTTGGAGCAAACGCAATCGCGACGCATTACCACAGAAGCGCGAGAAAAACTTTTAAAAGCAGCCTTGGGATTGACCAAGGACGAAGCTGAAAAAGTTTATCGCAAAGCCCAAGTTTCGACTGGGCGCCTCACAGAAGAAGAAGTAGACATAGTTCTTTCGGAGAAAAAGCAATTAATTCGGCGCAACGGCATTCTAGAGTTTATTGAAGAAGACGAAACCCTGGATGCAGTCGGCGGTTTAGAAGAGCTGAAGCGGTGGCTGAGACAGCGTTCCAACGCCTTTACAGAAAGGGCGAGAGAATACGGCCTGCCCCAACCAAAAGGGATGTTAATTCTCGGCGTACCGGGATGCGGAAAATCACTGATTGCCAAGACCACCTCCCGCCTCTGGGGACTGCCCCTGCTGAGGCTAGATATGGGTAGAGTCTACGACGGCTCGATGGTGGGCCGATCGGAAGCCAACCTCCGCAATGCCCTCAAAACCGCAGAATCCATCTCTCCAGCCCTCCTCTTCATCGACGAACTAGACAAAGCCTTTGCAGGAGGCACTGGTTCGGCCGACTCAGACGGAGGCACCTCCAGCCGGATTTTCGGTTCATTCCTCACTTGGATGCAAGAAAAGACTTCCCCAGTCTTCGTAATGGCAACAGCCAACCGAATCGAGCGGTTGCCGGGAGAATTCTTGAGGAAAGGCCGATTTGACGAACTCTTCTTTGTTGATCTGCCTACTAAAGAAGAACGCCAAGATATATTTAAGATTCACCTGTCAAAGCGCCGTCGGGAAATTACTCGCTTCGATTTAGAGCAACTTTCCAATGTTTCCGAGGGCTTTTCAGGTGCAGAGATTGAGCAAGCGCTAGTAGCCGCAATGTACGAAGCCTTCGCTCAAGATCGAGAGTTTACGCAGCTAGACATCATCGCGGCCATTAAATCTACAATGCCACTGTCTAAAACAATGACCGAACAGGTCACCGCCCTTCGAGATTGGGCTAGACAGCGTGCACGGCCCGCTGCGTCTTCCGTCGCTGAATACCAGCGAATGGAATTCTAAAAGCTTTCTCCTGGTCCAAACAGGAGCAAAGGCTAGCAACAGCTAGCAGTTCGATTCAAGAGCCGCCCAGCGGCACCGTTAAATCCAGACCGTTGTTGTTTCTCTCTCAGTTTTATTAGGAGGAAATCCAATGTCTCACTTTAGCACTCTGCGTACCAAAATCACCGATGCCGAAATCCTGAAAGCTTCCCTGCGCGACTTGGGCATTTCTGTCAAGTCAGAAGCTGATGTTCGTGGCTATAACGGTCAGCGCGTTCGCTCCGACATCGTGGCGATTCTCGAAGGCGAATATGACCTGGGTTGGTCTCGCAATAGCGATGGTTCTTTTGACCTGATTGCCGACCTCTGGGGCGTCGCCAAAAAGCACAATCAAACTGAGTTAATCAACTCCATCAACCAGAAGTACGCAGTCAACAAGACCTTGGCAGCAGTCAAGCAGCGCGGTTTGCAAAATGCCAACGTTAAGCTGGTAGTGCAAAACTAATTGAACTGCATGTTTCCAAGCTCGCGGGTTAACCCAAAAAACGGGTTAACCCGTTTTTAGCTAGTTAGGGTGTAGAGCGCGGCTTTGGGCCACCACATACTTTTTTAGCACCCCCAAGCAGCAGCTTTCAACCTGAAAGCTGCTGCTTTATGCTTTAATGGTCGGCTACCTAATGCTTCGGGCAATCGTCGATCGTTTGTTGATAAATATCAAGTATTCGATCGACTTTGCGTTCCCAATCAAAATGCTGCTGGACTCGTTCCCGTCCCGCAGAACCCATACTCTGTCGCAATTCTGGTGAATGAGCCAGCTTGAGCATCGCATCTGTCAGTCCCTGGACAAATCCTTCTTTAGAAGTCGGTTCTACTAAAATACCGCAAGTGGAATTCAGATAATCTGCAGGGCCACCCCAGTTCGTTGCTATGACAGGCAAGCCCACTGCCATTGCCTCCATCACCACTGCCCCCCCGCATTCCCGCAAACTGGGAAAAACCATTGCATCAGCTTGTTGCATTTTGAGAGCGCAGTCTTCCTGAGACAGCCAGCGACTAAATACAACGTTGCTGTCGATGCCTAAACGAGCTGTTTGAGCTTCGAGTTCCCCTCGGAGGTGCCCATCACCGATGATTTCCAAGACTGCATCAGTTTGAGCGACGACGGGTGCGAAGGCTTCCAGCAGCAAATCTACAGCTTTCCAGCCGATCAGCCTGCCTAAAAATATAAAATGAACCTGCCCGGTCGCTGCTCTTGATAAGCTAGAGTCCAATCGCCACACCGAGAAATCCACGCCGTTTTCCACAAGTTCAATAACTTTACCCTGCACTCCAGATGCCAGTGCCTGCTTCGTCCGATCGTTTGCCACTAACAGCGTCTCGGCTTTGATTTTACCGGGAAAAAGACGATTGAAGAAATCGACGCACTGGTAACCGATCTCGATTAAAATATCAATGATAGGACTTTGGCGCGATCGAAAAGCCAGAGGAAATTTAACCGACGTGTTCATCGGCCCGATAACTACCGGAACTCCCAACCCGAACATCAACGAAGGAACTGTTGCCGAGACTGGTGTCGGTTCGTGTACAATATCAATCTGGTGTTTGCTCACCAGCCACCGGACAATACGACGCTGTAGCACTTGGGTGTACAGGTGAGATAGCAGCCCAAAAGTAAACTCATTAACTCTTTCAGGGATAAATCGCCCGAAATTGTGAAGCAGTCGGTGCAGCCAAGTGTCCGGTACAAAGTGCATTCGATCGCAGTCTTCTGGAAACAGCTCTGTGAGTTCTGCCTGGGTGCGGGCGTGCGCCACTAACCATGTCTCTATTTGGCGCGATCGAAGTATCCGGAAATAGTTGACCGGCAGCAATGACTCGCCACCGAATTTAGTTGAAGCGTTCTGAGCAACAATTAAAATTCGCATAACTTGTTTGGACTCAACTGGATTTATGTAATCTGAGATTAAATTTGTTCTTTGGCATAACTAAGACGGGTTAGTTTTTCCAAGTTTTTCCAAACACTGAGCTAAAGTTTCTGCACTGCGGCCGTGGCTAAATTTCGCCATGATTTTTTTCCGGGATTCCTGACTGAGGCTCAAAGCAAGTTCGGGATTTTGCAGTATATTGACGATCGCATCGGCCATTTCTTCGGGTTTTTCTGATTGGACTAATACAGCATCCACGCCGTCATCTACTAGCTCAGAAGTTCCGCCTACATTAGTAACAACCGACGGCACTTCCATCGCCATTGCTTCCATCACAGCAACCGGAACTCCTTCATTCAAACTTGCCAAAGCGAAAATGTGAGCTGCTTCTAGACCTTGGCGAATTCGCTGTTCCGAAACAGCCCCAAGTAGCTCCACGAATTCGGACATCGATTTATCTTCAATGATTTTTTGTAGCTCTTGGTGATATCCGCTGCCCCCTTGTTCATCCTCGCCTGCAATTTGCAGCCTCACGTCAAATCCCCGATTTCGCAGCAATTCTACAGTCTCAATCAAGTATTTATGACCTTTCACCGGGTTGAGGCGGCCGCAAGCAAAAATCTTGCACGGACTTCCTTCTTGCCAAGGCTTGTAAGGGCTGCTGCGTTTAATTTCTGCAATATTAACTCCCATGGGAGCAACAGCTAATTGTTTGGGAAGAAAGTTCGCTAATTTATTTTTGACATCATTGAGAAGCAGTTGAGATATGACGATCGCAAAAGCAGCATTTTTCCACTTTTGTTCCTGATTTGACCCGTACACTTCTAGAGTAGGCCCGTGAAGAGTGATACTGTAAGTACAGCCTGTAAGAATTGAGTTAAATAAGGCTATATTGGCGGAATTGGCACAGGAATGAACGTGGATGTGAGACCAACCTTTTGTTTTTGTTAACGCGGCTAGTTTCCCAGCAACCAAAATCAGTGCTAAGAGTTTAACTTTTTCAAATAACGATGTATCTCTCGCTTTGGCAATAACTGCTAAGCACTGCCACCATGCAGCGGGGCCTGCTTTGAGAACCTCTAGGAATGAGTTAATAAAATCTTTCGCAGCAAAGGGAAATAGATAAATAGTATTTTTTTGAGCTTCTTCTGCCCATACGTGAGAAGCGATCGCTCTGGGTGGCGGTTGAGTTGATACTAAATCTGTTTCAATTCCAAGTTCTGCAAGAAATTGTCGCTCCCGCCACAAAAAGATGTGTGTTTGTCCCGGAAATTGGGGAATAAAGTATCCGATTTTTGCCTTCATTTCTCACCTACTTTCTAATTTTTACTTCAAGAATATTTATCTACTCTACTATGCCGATGCACGAACACCTTTCTCACCGAGCATTTTTTCGTAAATCTCGACGATTTTTATGCCCTTGTTCTCCCAAGCAAATTCTCTGGCTTTTTCGATCGCCTTAGCTGACATACTTTCCCGCAGCCGATCATCTTCGACTAACAGCTTAATTTTACTTGTCAACTCCTGTGTTAGATACTCTCTAGAAATCGGCTCGATCTTAAAACCAGTTTCTTCATTCACGTATTCACCAATACCGCCGTTATTGGCAACTATGCAGGGGAGTCCGCAAGCCATAGCTTCCATTACCACTGCGCCCCCGAACTCTCGGATTGAAGGGAAGCAAAAAATATCTGCTTTCCTGTAATAATCCAGAGTTTCTTGTTGATTTACCCATCCGGCAAAACTAACTATTTCCCCTAGATCAAGCTCCTTTACTCGGTTTTCCAAGTTATTTTTTTCTGCCCCGTCTCCTACTATAGTTAAGCGGATTTTACTTTTAATTTCCTGCTCTAATTTCCCAATAGACTCAATAACAATATCGGCACATTTGTAAGGCACTAATCGACCCACAAAAAGCAGATTGATATGGTTAACATCTTTAATTGGGATACTTGTCTGGTTTAAGAAATCCTCCGAAATGCCATTTTCGTAAAACAAATCAATTTTTTGGTCCGGTATTGCAAACAAATCTTTTAGCATATTTAAAGTATATGTTGAACCTGCTAAAATTTTGTCGGCTTTTTTGTAAGTTTCTACATAACCTGGAATTAATGCTCGACCAACTGCTCTCAAAAAGTTGAATTGAGCAAATTCTTGTTTCGCCGTTTCTTGAAAACCTGGTGGAAAGGGAATGCCCCCATTCACAGGGCCTAGAATAAAAGGAGTCTGCTGGCAAACACTGACTACCTTAAACGGATACCGCGGCATCATCGGGGTAATTGCATGAACTATGTCATAATCTCCGTTAAGGATTTTTCCTTTAAATTTTTCATATACTTGCTGATTAAATTCTTCATAAATTGGGTAGCTCAAGGTATTATAAAGAGGCCAATTGACTCGCCCGTTTGCGGTGAGTTTTTCGACTATTTTATAATATTGTTTGGTTAACTTTCCTTCTTCAAGGTAGACAACTTTTTCGTATTCTGGGTGTTTTTCGAGAGCTGGTTTATTTCTAATATGGGTGACGAGGGTTACATCAGCTAAATTATTGATTTCTTGAAAAAAATTGTACCCCACCAAAGGTACTGATGCCCAGTCAGGATTGCACTGCTCTACAATTAGTAAAACTTTTAATTGTTGATCGCTCATTTGTTTGCTACTCAGGGGTGGACTTTCTGGGACGTTAGCTGTAATTCTAGCTGGCTGAATGAATAGAGTTGGTTGTTTTGTATTCGATCAACTTGCTCTGCTGCCCCAGCAATCGGCGCTGGTGAAACTGGATTTGACCTTGTAGCTGGGGAAATTTGGCTAATACGCAAGACAAAGCGTAGATGGCTGAGTCTTTAGTGGTGAGAGCCCGATGCTTTAGATAATAGTTATAGGTGCGATAGGTTGCTAAGGGGTAGCCACTCAATAGTAACAAGCTCCAGCCTTTTGTCGGCCATATCATTGCCAAGGCTAGGGCTGGCAAAACTAAGCCCCAAAACCAGGTGCTCCGGGTTTCTTTGACCCAATGGCGCTCTGGTTCGCTTCCGTGCATCCAGGAACCCTCGGCGTAGGCGTAACCAGCTCTTTGGGCGCGCTTCCACCACTGAACAAAACTGGTCATTTGCGCGTCGTGCAGGGTCATTTCTGCGTCTAAGCGGAGGATTTTCCAACCTTTTTGGCGAAGTCGCAAGCACAGTTCGGGTTCTTCGCCGGCTATTAGTGCGGGATTGAAACCTTCGACTTGCTGAAATGCCGTGGCGCGCATCATGGAGTCGCCACCGCAGGCTTTGGTTTCGCCAATGGGGGTATCCCACTCGATGTCGCACAATTGGTTGTAGATGCTTGCTTTGGGGTATCGTTCGCGCCTGCGCCCGCATACTGCTGCTACGTCTGGTTTGGCTGCGAGTTCGCTGTAGGCTCGATCGATCCATCCATCAACTACTTCGCAGTCACCGTCCACAAATTGGACAAATTCGATTTCTGGTGCTATTTCCAGCAAGCGGGCAAAGCCTTCGTTTCTGGCGCGGGCTGCGGTAAACGGTATAGATAAGTCTAGTTCTACTGTATCGGCTCCGAGCGATCGGGCTAACTCTAGGCTACCGTCTGTTGAGCCGGAATCGACGTAGACGACGCGGGCAACTTTGTCTGTGGCTGAGACTAGGCACTGGCGGAGGCGCTGCCCTTCATTTCGTCCGATCGCCACTAATCCAATTTGTTTCAAGTTTTACCTTTTGAATGCGACTACTGAGCAGTTCCTTTTATATTTTAATAAAAGTCCAGCTAATTTCATAATTTTTCTGCGACTTTTAGAAATTATTTGTCAGACTTCCTGGGTTTTTTTTCGATTATTTTTGCCGGTATTCCCACTGCGGTTGCACCGGGTGGCACGTCACAAATCACCACAGCATTGGCACCAATCAAAGCATGATCGCCGATCGTTACGGAGCGAATAATTTTAGCTCCGGCACCAATATCGACATGACCGCCGATTTTGACATCAGCAACAATTGTCACCTGCTGAAGAATCAGACAGTTAGGGCCAATGGAAGCACTGGGATGAATGACAACGCCATTAGGATGAGTCAGCAGCAGTCCTCCTTGTATTTGGCAGTTCAAAGGGATGTCTGTTGCAGTGACAACGCTCCAAAATCGATGCTGGATCACGTTCCAACGGCATAAAATATATCCTCCAATTCCACCCTGCTGCTGCCACTTTTGATAGTTGCGGATAGATTTGAGCAGTTGGCGACTGGGTTCCCACCACTTGCTAAGTTTTTCGCGGCTCCAGTCTGGTTCTGTAGCAGAAATGATTGACTTAGTGATTGACTCAACCATTGTTTGTACAATTTTTTGATGATGTAGACAATTGTGCCTATTTGTGTGGTTTATCTTAAGATTAATCTCTAACTAGACTAGGGAGATTTATTTAATCTCCGCAGAGTGATAGCAGAATCCATAAGAAAGAAAATGATTTAAGCATTGTTTTCAGCAGGCCGGGATTTGATAATTTTGGCAGGGATACCAACGGCAGTTTGGCCTGCGGGAATATCTGATAAAACTACAGCATTGGCACCGATATTTACGTCGTCTCCTAGGTTAACCTTGCCGAGGATTTTTGCACCAGCGCCGACGTTAACCCGATCGCCCAATTGAGGGGATTCTAGCGGTTTGTCCAAATAGCGGTTTCCCAACGTTACACCTTGGCGGAGAATACAGTCGTCGCCGATCGTACAATATCCGTGAATAATAATAGCGTTTTGATGTTCAATCACTACGCGACGACCGAGCTTCACAGTGTAAGGCAAGTCTATCCCGTAACTATTGCGGACTTTTCGGTAGAGTGCTCGATAAATAATGCTCAAAGGAGCTCGCAGTAATTTCGGTTCTACCTGCATTCTCCAGACGCCAAAACGCTGCACTGCTACGGCGCGAAATCCCGGTTTTGTCCAATCTCGACCATGAGCAATCCAGTCTTCTTTAATTTGCTGCCACAATCCCAGGCCGGGGCTTTCTACTTGATTTTCACTGGTGATTAAGTTTTGCTCAGTTACCATAAGCTCTAATTCACGCTATTTCTTGTTTACTCTATTGCTAGATGCCGACGATATTAATGGGTCTGTCAGGTTTCTGAGGAAGGAGCAATCCGGTTTTATCGATCGAGAATACTAATTTCTCGGCTGCATCCTAAAATATTTTGCTTGCCTAGGTTAACCTGGTTTAGTTAGCTTTTACCGATTTACCAACTCCCTTTAAAAGTTTTTGGATTTTTCAATCTTACCCCCCTTAAAAAATACACTATTTAATACAAAATCCCTCAGCAATTCTGGTGGATCGCCATCGGGTTTGCCTTGAAGTACGCGGCGAACCCTCCACGCTGCAAAACCGGAAGCCCAGGATATATCAGTTAATGCTGTGTAAACCAAGCCGTAGTTTTTGATAAAGTACCTACGTCGGGAATCAAACCAATAGGTGGGCAGCCGCTTGGCGGGCTTTTTGGTGTCAGTGACGCCTGAGCTTTGGCCGACTAAGTGGACAACACGACTTTCGGGTACGTACCAGCAACTCCAGCCAGCTTTGTTCGCTTGCAGACAAAAGTCCATTTCTTCGCAGTACATGAAATAAGCTTCATCCATCAAGCCAATCTTTTCAAATACTTCGCGACGCACGATCATGCTGGCTCCAGCTACCCAATCAGTTTGACAGGTTTTTTGAGAAATGGGAGGCGCTGCGGCCCAGTTGGCTAATAACTTGGATATAAAGCCTGTCCGCCAACCAAAATCGAGTTCGGTAAAGAGGTTGTGAAACCGAAAAGCTGACTCTTGGGGCGTGCCGTCGGGGTCTTCCAAGCGGCTGCCGGCGATGCCGGCTTCGGGGTGGGATTCCATGAAATCGACGAGGGCTTTTAAGGCACCGGGGCGAACTATGGTGTCTGGGTTGAGCAGCAGGAAGTAAGGAGGAGGATTGGTGGATTGGAGGGCGGGACGGATCACGGCGTTGTTGCCGAAGGCAAATCCGCCGTTGCGGTTTAGGGGAAGGAAGGATGCCCATTCATTCCAGCCTTCTGAGGCGATCGCACTACTAATTTCTTCGACGGAGCGATCGCCTGAAGCATTGTCGCCAACTACAACTCGCATACCGGGCAGCGATTGAACTTCGCTAACTAGAGAGCGCAAGCAGTCTATTGTCAAACTAGAGGTTCGGTAGTTAACAATGACAACCAGCAGTGGATAGGGGTGATTGGACTCGCTGGCCTTCGACATAAGTACCGTTGTTGGTTTAACAACTTTTTAGCTCAAGTTGTATCCATCTGGCAAGCTGGAGCGATCGCCCGGAGTGCAGGTATCGCCTAAGTAGATGAGTCGGAAAATACACAAGTAGTCAAAAGCGAGGGTCACTCCGTGAAACGAAGCAATCCCAAAGCTTCTGACAGCTTTACATTCCTTTACACAGCCCGGTTTATTTGCGCCTACCTACTTACTTTTTTGATTGCTCCAACATTCTTAACAAAAGCTGCCACCGCTGCCGGTGCATTTCTTCGTGAGTCAGGCTGCGAGCCTGTTTCAGACCTGCCATGCCCATATTTTGAAGTAGGTTCAAGTTTTCTCCCGACTGTTTGAGCAAGTTTGCTAAATCAACTGGGTCATTGCAATTACCGATCAAGCCTGTGATAACGTTTTCGATACAGTCGCGGAGTCCGGCGGTGTTGTTTGCCAGTACCGATACGGCCTGGGAATAAGCATCGTATGCTATTCTGGGCTGTTCGTCTGAGGTACTGGGAACCACAACAGCATGATATTGTTGCAGCCGGCCGAAGAATTCTCTGCCGTAAGGAATAGTTCCCAAAATTTCTATCTGTACCGATTTTTGCATTGCCTTGCTGGCTGCTTGGCAGTTGCTTAACAGTTCGCCTTCACCTAGTATGTCCAGCTTGACGGGAATGTTTTCCTCCTCCAAGACTTTCATTGCTTCTAGGAGAACTAACAGGCCTTTCTCTGGAACCAATCTGCCCGCAAATAGAATTTTTAGTTGTTTGGGCGAGGCTGACAGTTTTTCGTGCCATATTTTAGTCGCCTCTGCTTCCGAAATAATATTTTCTTCATCTATCCACGAAGCATGAATTATCTGACTTTGCTTGTGTCGTTTGTTTAATAAACTTTGCTGATATTCTGCCTGTGTAAAGATTGTCAAGTCGGCGCTGTTGATGCACCAGCGATTATATGTTTCGTATATGTAAGCTTGAATTTTGGCTTTAATGCTGGCAGGGGGGCCCGGCAGCAGCAGCCACGGTGCGGACTCAACTATGAGCAGGTATGGTTTCCGCTGTATCAGGACTATTGGCGTCACTAACCATGCCATCGGAATCGGCCAGCCTGCTACGGCACTATGTACGATATCTGAAGATGCGATCGCGCCCCAAAGCTGGGCAACCGTTGCCGGCAGCAGCAATATTGCTTTGGCAAAGCTATTTGGGGAGGGAAGGTCAATAAATTTAGCATCAGCAAATGATGTTTCCGAATCCACCTTTATTGTATTTTCGGGGGGGGTTCTCGCACGCACGGAGATGCTAGCGTGAAGTTTTTCAAATACTTGAAGTGTTGGGTTATGTCTTTAGCCCACACACATTAAATCGAGATACCTGCTGCCTTTGAAATCGCAGAACAATGGGATGTTGAGGACTAGCAGGTAGCGCTTGTCTATGGGCATCAAAGTTGGTTCTTTATCTCCATCTTCTGTGATATTTAACGAGTTGGAGTTCATAAAATACACTACAATTAAATGCGATATATCTATTTTAATACCACTTTCAGCTAATCCGCATTTAAATTGCATAGTAAAATAAATTTTTCCCCTTTTGGGGAGTAGGGTTGGGCCCGAAAGCCCGCCCTCAAAATACAAATTAAATGCACAACAGCTTAGCCAGTTTTTAGTATTAATTGACACCCTAAACACGGAATCATATCGCCAAACAATACTGAAGTCAATTTTAAATCTCGCCCCTCTGGATCAAAGTCGATACTGCCTATAGGCTTGACTGGCAGCTCGGTGCAGCAGCGAATGCCGATAAACTAACCCCTTAGCGTCATCGCAATAGCCCCCGCCAATCACGCAGGCAACGGGATAGCCACCAGCCAAACACGCCATCAAAACTTGCATTTCCCGGCGAAATAAGCCCGTATCAGTTAAAGCTAATTTTCCCAGTTTGTCACCGTGATGAGGGTCTACTCCAGCATCGTACAAAACTAAATCTGGCTTGACATTTGACAGCAAATCTGGTAGGAATTTATCCAAGGTTTGTAAATATTCGTCGTCCTCCATACCTACAGGCAAAGGTACATCTAAATCGCCCTTTTGTTTGATGCCGGGAAAATTGACTTCGCAGTGCATCGAGAAAGTAAAAACGCTACTGTCATCTTGGAAAATTACAGCGGTTCCGTCTCCTTGGTGGACATCTAAATCGACAATTAAAACTTTGCGAACTAAACCATTTTTTTGTAAGACGCGAGAGGCGATCGCCAAATCATTAAAAATACAAAAACCAGACCCAAAAGCAGGGAAGGCGTGATGAGTTCCGCCCGCAGTATTGCAAGCCAAACCGTAGTCTAAAGCGAGCTTGGCAGTTAGTACAGTTCCTGCAACCGCAGTGTAAGTGCGATTAGCAAGAGCCCGACTCCAAGGCAGACCAATTCGCCGAGTCGCTTTGTTATCGAGCGTCCCGTTGCAGTAAGCTTGAACATAGGAGTGGTCGTGGACTAATTCAATCCATTCTTGAGGGGGAAGTTCGGGAGCGTGAAATTGCGATTTATCTGCTACCCCGTCCGCGAGCAGCATCTCGTAAAGCATCCGAAACTTTGCCATCGGGAAGCGGTGAGCCGATGGCAGAGGTGCAACGTAATCTTCGTGGTAAATAATTGGTAAGTCCATTAAAATTATTGTATAACGAATGAATCTCCAATTGAACACCTGCAATCTCAAATTAAAATTCGCTGGAGAACCTGTATATGCAACAACTAAAAACAGTCTGGCAGTCCGGCAGCACCGACCCCGAAAATGCTGACAATCTCGATAATATTAGTCAGTGGTGGGCAAACCTGAACGGGAAAGAAATTAGCTGGGTAGAGCGACTGATTCCGCAAATCGGCGGTCTGAGCGAAATTCACTGGCATCCCCAGCGTTTTGACGAAACATTTGTGATAGTCAATCCTGAAATTCGGGAGGAAACTCTCTATTGGTACATACCCGATTCTCCTGTCCAACGTAACAACACTGTTGACAAATTAGAACTTGACAACTTGCAACAGCAATTGTACATCTATCCTCAGTTGGAAGCGGAACTGGTAATTCGCGTAGGAATTCCCGAAGTTAAATATCAAACACTTGAATTAAACAATCCCGAAATCGCCTTGGGCGAAGATAATCTGCTGCTGCTGTGGGAATCCGACCAAGAACTAGAAATTAAAATTTACTTAAGCAATGAAAATATTGCTAAACTTAAGGAATTGCTGGCATAGAAAAGACAGAGAAAATATTTTATATGGTAGGCTGTGGGTGCCAATGGATGGATCGCATCTATACTCTTAGTTACCTATAAATATCTTAAGACTGATGGGCGGCTGGGTCAAAACCAAGGTTTTTCACAGCCATACTTTGTTGCAGCGACAAGAGTAAAAAAAACGGTTTCTTTGCCTCGTGGTATGTCTAGGTGTGTATCTCGGCTAAAACCCTTTGAATGTGGCAGCAGAATGTCCAGAAAATTGCGTTATCCTCCTGGGAGTTTTAATCCTAAAGTCAAGCAAAAAACAGTCCTGGGCGCATCAACCGGGTTATACCAAAATACTTTGTCGCAGCTATTGAACAAAGTTAAAACACCCGGTTACTTTGGTCTGGAGTGCCTAAGCAATGATGGTTTTTTTGGCAGACTTAATTTGTACAGAAAATCAGGCGATTTTTGGGGGCAATAAAATGTGGTTAAGTACGGTTAGTTTCAGTGGCAAACTTAAGACAAGCAACCAATAAGTTTAAAAAATAGAAGGTGCGTTAGTTGATGGCTACTATCTAAAGTTAATCCTCTATTTGCTGAGTTTGAAAAGGTTTAATAAATAATTAGGATCGGAAGGAATCGCTAAATTTATTAAATCATCAATCTGCTGCTATTACTAAAAAAATCACCATAACCCGACAAAAAATGATATTTGACAAAGAAAGTATTCACATTTTAATTATTGATGATCAGCCCCAAAACCTGCGCTTTATATCAAACATATTGACGAAAGAAGGGTATAAAGTTCAGCGGGCGATTTCGGGAGAAATGGCGGTCAATGCTAATTTAACCGTTCTCCCAGACTTGATTTTGCTAGATATTGCTATGCCAAAAATGAACGGATATGAAGTATGTGCTCGACTTAAATCCAACGAAAAAACGAGGGAAATTCCGGTTATTTTTTTGAGTGTGTTTGAGGAAACTTTTCACAAAGTTAAAGCTTTTGAAGTCGGCGGTGTTGACTACATTACTAAGCCTTTTCAAGTGGAAGAAGTTTTAGTGCGGATCGAAAGTCAACTGACTATACAACAGCTATCAAAACAATTAAAACAGCAGAATGCCCAACTGCAAAAAGAGGTAGAATTCCGCAAGCGAACAGAACAATCACTCCGGGAAAGCAAAGCGCGTTTGCAGAAATTGGCGGTCAATATACCGGGAGTTCTTTATCAATTCATGAAGAAGCCTGATGGAAGTTTTAAGTTTGAATATATTAGTTATGCTTGTCGAGATATTTACGAATTAGAGAGTGACGAAATTTTAAAAAATCCCGACTTTTGCTTCGATCAAAATCATCCAGATGACCAAGAATATCTGGTGAAACAAATTGCTACTAGCGCCCAAACTTTAGAACCTTTTGCCTGTGAATGGCGGATTGTTACACCGTCGGGCAAACTTAAATGGCTGGAATCTAATTCTCGGCCAGAAATGCGTGATAATGGCGATATTGTTTGGTATGGCGTACTTTTTGATATCAGCGAGCGCAAGCACGCAGAAATAGAAATGGCTGGAGCTAAAGCTGCTTTAGAACGGCAAGTGCAGCGAGAATTGCTGATCGCAAAAATAACTCAAGAAATTCGCTCCAGCTTGCAGCCAGAACAAATATTTCAAATAGCTGCTACTCAAATCGGTCTGGCATTCTGCGTCAATCGGTGTTTGATTCATACTTACGTTACTAGCCCTCAAGTTGATATTCCTCTGGCGGCAGAGTATCTCGAACCCGATTGCGAATCTATTCGGAACGTACCTGTTCCAATTTGGGGTAATCCTCACGTCATACAAATGATGATACAAGATCTGGCGATCGCCTCCAACAATGTTTATTCAGACCCTCTGTTGCAAGCGGCTCAACCGATTTGCCAGAAGGTTGGGTTAAAATCGATGCTGGCAATTCGCACTTCTTACCAAGGCAGGGCAAACGGTGCTATCTGTTTGCACCAGTGCGATCGCTACCGGGAATGGACTTCCGAGGAAATCGACTTATTAGAAGCTGTGGCGGCTCAAGTAGGGCTCGCTATCGCTCAAGCTAAACTGATCGAACGAGAAAAAAACCGAATTCAGCAGCTCGATCGGCAAAATAAAGTGCTGCAAGCAGAAATTCGCACCCGTGTCCGCGCCGAGCAAGCTCTGCAAGAATCGGAAACAGAATTGCGGGCGATTTTTGCCGCCATGACTGACACAGTTTTAGTGAGAAATGCAGAAGGGCGCTGCATCAAAATTGCCCCGACAGCATCAACAAATTTGGTGAAACCTCCCAGCGAAATGATTAACAAAACCGCTCATGAAGTCTTGCCTAAACCTGTAGCAGATTTAGTATTAAATGCCATCCAACAAGCTCTAAAAACTAAGCAAAGCATTAATGTTGAATATAGCTTTAAAGTCGGAGAGCGCGACGTTTGCCTCGACGCTAAAGTTTCTCCGCTGACTGCAGATTCAGTGATTATCGTGGCGCGAGATATTAGCGTTCGCAAACAAACAGAATCCGCACTCAGAGAGAGCCAGCACTTCATTCAAGCTATCGCCGATTCCAATCCCAACCTGTTGTACGTTTACGATCTAATTGAACAGCGGAATGTCTACAGCAACCGACAAATTTCGACGATGCTCGGATACACAGCCCAAGAAATACAAGATATGGGTACAGCAATGATGCCAATTCTGCTCAACTCCGACGATTTGCCAAATTTTTTTGAAAGCATCCAAAAAGTAGATCAAGCCAAAGACGGTGATGTCATTGAATGTCAATACCGAATGAAACACAAAAACGGTGAATGGCGGTGGATGCACAGTTGGGATACAGTATTTCTCAGAACAAGCGATGGTAAACCCAAACAAATTCTCGGCACTGCTAATGACATCACAGACCGCAAATTAGCCGAAGAAAAACTGCTAGAATCCCAACAAAGAATCTCATTTTTATTGCAGCAAACGCCGATCGCAGTTATCGAATTAAACCTCAATTTAGAAATTATCACTTGGAATCCCGCAGCCGTGGCTATTTTTGGCTACAGTGAGCAAGAAGCGATTGGTCGAGTCGCCTCCGATTTGATCGTACCTGAAAGCTATCACCCGCAATTATCTGAGATTTTCAATCATGACTTGAATGCCAAATCCAGCGGCACTACCGAAAATCTGACCAAAGACGGCAGAATTATCATCTGCGAGTGGTACAATACTCAGCTAATTGACGATAACGGTACAGCGATCGGCATTGCTTTAATGGCTGTAGATATTACCGAACGCAAGCAAGCAGAAACCGAACTGCAAGAAAGTGCTTTACGACAAAGAGCGATCGCCCGCATCATTGAAAGAATGCGGCAGACTTTAGATATCCGAGAAATTTTTCACGCCACAACCCGAGAATTGCGCCAAACAATGAAGTGCGATCGAGTCGCTATTTACCGTTTCAATCCAGACTGGAGTGGCGAATTTGTAGCCGAATCCCTTGACCGCAAGTGGGTTTCTTTCATCCAATCACAGGAGATCGATTCTCACCTTACTGAAGGCGCTTTAAACAGCGACCTTTGCGTCGTCAAAGAATTAGATAGCCCCTCACAAGAAGTACGCGATACCTATTTGCAACAAACCCAAGGCGGAGCCTACAGCCGAGGTACAACTTACCTTTGTGTCCCAGATATTTACCAGCAAGGTTTCGATAATTGTTATATCCAATTGCTAGAAAAATTTCAAGCTAAATCCTACATTATTGTACCAATTTTCTCCGGCAAAAAGCTCTGGGGATTACTAGCATCCTATCAAAATTCTGCTCCCCGCCAGTGGAGTGAAGCAGAAATCAACGTTGCAGTTGATGTAGGTACTCAGCTAGGAGTAGCATTACAGCAAGCGGAATTGCTCGCCCGCACTCAAAGGCAGTCCATGGAACTGATTAAATCCAAAGAAAACGCCGAAGTTGCCAACCGCGCCAAAAGCCAATTTCTAGCTTCCATGAGCCACGAACTTCGCACACCTCTCAACGCCATTCTCGGTTTTTCCCAAGTCATGGCGCGCAACAGTTCTATCACGGAAGAACAAAAAGAATACATAGAAATTATTAACCGGAGTGGCGAACATTTGCTGGAACTCATCAATGATGTTTTGTCCATGTCCAAAATAGAAGCAGGTCAAATTACCATCAATCCCAGCCGCTTCAATCTCTACAACCTTCTCAACAGTCTCAAAGAAATGCTGCAACTAAAAGCCAACTCAAAAGGTTTGCACCTAATCTTTGAAAATGCCGATGATTTGCCACAATACATTCAAACAGACGAAGCTAAATTGCGGCAAGTTTTAATTAACCTGGTCGGCAATGCGATTAAATTTACTCAGCAGGGAACCGTGACTTTGCGCGTCAGCAGCCAAGCTGAAAAAGACGCTACAGAAGAAAAAAAATCCCAATTGTATTTTGAAATTGCCGACACAGGCCCCGGCATTTCTCCCTTGGAACTTTCCACATTATTTAAGCCCTTTGTACAAACTGAAAGTGGTCGCAAATCCATGCAGGGAACAGGTCTGGGGTTGCCGATTAGCCAACAGTTTGTCCGAATCATGGGAGGTGATATTGCTGTTGCAAGCAAACTCGACCAAGGCACAATTTTTAGCTTTAATATCTGGGTTAACCTAGTAACAGAAAGTGATGAACAAGAAAAACCGCCGATTAAACAAGTTATTGCTTTAGAAGCCGGACAAGATACTTATCGGATACTAATAGTTGAAGATGTAGCGGAAAATCGACAACTGCTGCTTAAGCTGCTGGTACCCCTGGGATTTGAAGTCCGCGAAGCAACTAACGGTCAAGAAGCAATTGCTTTGCATTCAACTTGGAAGCCACACATGATCTTAATGGATATGCTGATGCCCGTGATGGATGGGTATGAAGCGACAAGACAGATTAAGAAAACTCTACAAGGTAAAGAAACAATAATTATTGCTTTGACTGCCAGTGCTTTTGATGAGCAGCGACAAATAATTTTATCTGCTGGTTGTAACGATTTGATATGTAAACCATTTCGGGAAGAGGTACTCTTTGAAAAGATAGCGGATCATCTCAACCTGCGTTATATTTATGAGAAAGAAAACTTATCTACTTCTTTTTCAACACCGACGCTGCTTAAAAGTTTGACCACCGAGGATTTGAGCGTAATGCCCACAGACTGGGTGGTCGAGTTGCACCAAGCAGCACTTTGTGTTGACGACAACCGCATCCTCGAACTCATCGAGGAAATTCCCGAAACTGAGGCAAATCTCGCTAACGCTTTAACAGATTTAGTCGATAATTTTCGGATAGATATCATTATCGATTTAACTCAATTATATTATGATGAACGACCATCCATTACCAGCGACTCCTAAAGACATTCTGATCGTTGACGATATGCCGGATAATTTGCGACTTTTATCCACTATGCTGACATCTTACGGGTATCATGTCAGGAAGGCTATTAACGGACACTTGGCTTTGCAAGGGGCACAAATATCTCCTCCCGATCTAATTTTACTAGATATTAATATGCCGCAAATGAACGGGTATGAAGTTTGTGAGCAGTTAAAGTTAAGCGAAAAAACTCAAGATATTCCGGTAATTTTTATTAGTGCGCTAGATGACGTGCTGGAAAAAGTTAAAGCTTTTCAAGTAGGAGGAGTGGATTATATTACTAAACCGTTTCAAGTAGAAGAAGTTATAGCCCGCGTCCAAAACCAACTTTCCCTTCGTTCGCTGCAATCCAAACTGCAACTGCAAGCTAGGGAACTGCACGATCGCAATTCTAGATTGCAGGAAGAAATCGCAGAACGGCAGCGGGCTGAAGAATCAATCCGGTTTTTGCTGGAAACGACGCGGGCGATCGGCGAAGCTGTAGACTTTCACTCAGCTTTAGAAGTAATTTTGCACCAAGTTGGCGAAACAATTGGATGGGATGTAGGAGAAGCTTGGATTCCCGATGCAGAAGGAACTGTGCTGCAATCTGCCAGGGGCTGGTATGCCAGCAACGCGAGGATGGATGCGTTCCGCAAGCAAAGCGAACAACTGACATTTGCCATGAATATAGGGCTGCCAGGACGAGTTTGGGCATCCAAGCAACCGGAATGGGTAGAAGATATTACCCGCGGATACCCCCATTTTCTCCGAAGTCAAATAGCACTAGAACTTGGATTCAAAGCGGGTTTTGGCGTGCCGATTTTGGTAGACGATGAAGTATTGGCAGTCCTAGTTTTCTTTAAAATTTCGTCTGGCCGGAAAGATGCACGATTTATAGACGTTTTTAATGCGGTAGGCACTCAATTAGGTTCTTTGATTCAGCGCAAACAAGCAGAAGAATTGCTGCGTATCGCTCAAGAAAAATATCACAGCATTGTAGAAAATGCGATGGAAGGCATTTTTCAAAGCACGCCTTCAGGAGGCTATCTCAGCGCTAACCCAGCTTTGGCAAAATTATACGGTTACGAATCCCCAGAAGAACTGATGTCCGAGATTAAAAATATTGCTCAGCAACTTTACGTTGACCCAGAACGCCGCCTCGAATTTGTGGCTGCTATGGATACTGAAAATGCCGTTTCGGGGTTTGAATCTATGGTATGTCGCAAAGACGGGCGCCGGATTTGGGTGTCAGAAAATGTTCGGGCTGTTCGAGATTCAAAAGGTAATCTGATCTACTATGAGGGTACTGTTTCTGACATTACAGAACGTAAATTAGCGCAAGAAGCGCTAAAAGTTCAACAAGAACAAAGCGAGAAGTTGCTGTTAAATATTTTACCCAAACCAATCGCAGAACGCTTGAAGGCAGAGCAAAGCACGATCGCCGACAGTTTTGCCCAAGTAAGTGTTTTATTTGCTGATATTGTTGGCTTTACTGAGTTGTCGGCGAGAATGTCTCCCACCGAGTTGGTAAAGCGCTTGAACGTAATTTTTTCGCACTTCGACCAGTTAGCGGAAAAGTACGGTGTGGAGAAAATTAAGACTATTGGCGATGCTTACATGGTAGTCGGGGGATTGCCTACACCGAGACAGGATCACGCCGAGGCGATCGCCCAAATGGCCCTGGGAATGCAGGCAAAAATAGCAAAGTTGTGCGCTGAGACAGGGGAAAAACTGGCAATTCGCGTTGGCATCAATTCCGGGCCGGTGGTTGCGGGAGTAATTGGTGTGAGCAAGTTTACTTATGATTTGTGGGGAGATACGGTGAATGTAGCGGCGAGGATGGAAGCTACGGGTTTTGCCGGCAGAATTCAAGTTACTGATGTTACTTATGAGCTTTTGAAAGATAAATATTTGTTTGAGAGGCGAGGCGTCATTCCGGTAAAAGGTAAGGGGGATATGATGACTTATTGGTTGCTAGGAAAAAAGTAAAAATTGGGAATTGGGAATTGGGAATGGGGCATGGGGCATCGGGCATGGGGCATTGGGCATGGGGCATTGGGCATGGGGCATGGGGCATTGGGCATTACAACAAATAACCAATAACAAATAACCAATAACACATAACCAATAACCAATAACCAATAACCAATAACACATAACCAATAACACATAACCAATAATTCATGACTACTGACTACTGACTACTGACTACTGCTATGATGAAAGTAGTTAACGAAACTTTACATAATAGCCGTGACTGCACAACAATTAGTATCTGCAACAAGTTTTGAAAAGCTAATTTGGACTTGGAAAGGTCACAAAATCCAATATACCGTCCAAGGAACCGGCCGCCCTCTGATCTTGATTCACGGATTTGGGGCTTCGATCGGACATTGGCGGCAAAATATCCCCGCACTCGCGGCCGGCGGCTATCGCGTATTTGCTCTGGACTTGCTGGGATTCGGTGCTTCCGCCAAACCAGCCCTAGATTACACTCTGGAATTGTGGGAAGAATTGCTGACTGATTTCTGGGCGGATCTGGTACTAGAACCGGCGGTATTTGTCGGGAATTCGATCGGCGCTTTGCTGAGTTTGATGGTAGTCGCCAACCATCCAGAAATATCAGCCGGCGGTGTCTTAATCAACTGTGCTGGCGGGCTCAACCATCGGCCAGACGAACTGAATTTCCCGCTGCGAGTAGTGATGGGGACTTTTACTAAATTAGTTCGATCGCCCCTGATCGGCCCCTTTGTATTCAACAACATCCGCCAAAAACACCGCATCCGCAACACCCTGCGCCAAGTCTACGGGAACCGCGAAGCCATCACTGACGAACTCGTAGAACTCCTGCACGCCCCCTCCTGCGAGCCCGGAGCTCAACAAGTGTTCGCCTCGATTCTCACAGCCCCTCCAGGCCCTCAACCCTCAGAATTGCTGCCCAAAGTCGATCGTCCGTTATTGGTACTTTGGGGCGCAGATGACCCCTGGACGCCCATCGCCGGCAGCCAGATTTATCAACAATTGGCCGGCAACGATAAACCAGTGAAATTTGTTTCAATTCCCAACACAGGCCACTGTCCCCACGACGAGCGGCCGAGTGAAGTCAACGCTCTGATTTTGGACTGGCTGCTGGAATTGAAGTAAAATTTTTCTGCTCAACCCAACCCTGGGGCGATCGAGTCAAACCCTTGCAGTGCAGGAGTTTTGCCTTGCTCCACCGCACCGACACCCCGGCAGCAGCCGACTCAAAAAACAATTTTTGTAAAAAGTATTGACACAATTTACTGAGTCAGCTATATTGATGGACGTGTGAGGAGCGAACCAGAAGAAGCACCGAGACGAAACACGGCCAGTCGTCGGTGCTTTTTCTGTTGCAAGGCATTTTTAAGAGTTTTAAATTATCTATAATTTACATCCAGAATATCTGTAAGCCCGCCCCGCTTTCTTCCATTCTTCCTTCTCGTTCTTAGCGTCTTCGCGGTTCGTTAAATAAATATTCTGATGTTGCAAAAAAAGTAATTGACTCCACTTGATCGGGAAAAATCTGAAAATGTGGATCTTTTTAGATCATCAAAATTTGATTGCATAGAAGTCAAAACTAGACAGTTATATAATAATAAATTGTCGCTGGGTCGGGGCGGGTTGATATACATTTTTTTCAAATGTCGCTAAACCCGCCCCTGCGGTATTGGTGCTACAAATATCAACGATCGCCCAAAACAAATTGTTCGATCGCAGCCGCCACGCCATCTTCCTCCACATCCGGCGCCACCCAATCAGCAGCAGCCTTCACGCCATCAGGAGCATTGCCCATCGCCACGCCCACACCCGCATAGGCAATCATTTCCACATCATTAAAATTGTCGCCGATCGCCATGACATTCGCCGCCTGCAAACCCAAAAGTTCCTCCGCTAAATACTGCACCGCATCTCCCTTATTTGCCAAAGGATGCGTAGCTTCAAAAAAAGTAGCAACGGATCGAGTCAAATAAAGCTCCGCAGGCGTGTAGCGCTGCCGCATACTGCTGAGCAAGCCGTCAAGTACCCCCGGATTCTCGCACAATGCCAAAACTTTCGTGGGTTCCCCCGGAAGATCTCGCCGCAAATCTTTAATCACCATTGGTTCAATGCCCGATCTTTCGGCATAAATTCGGGTAGCTGCGGTAATTTCCGGCACGTAAAGTTGGTCGTCAATGTAGAAATGGATCGAAAGCAGCGGTCGCAAATGCGCTTCTTCAAAATGGTCTAACAGTTGCAGAGCAGTTTGTTTCGACAGCGGCAAGTGCCGCAGCCGTTTTTGAGTAGCGTGATCTTGAATCCATGCGCCCTGGTAGCAAATCAGTGGCAATGTTGAGCCGATGTCACGGTGAAAACGCAAAGCTGAGCGGTACATCCTGCCCGTAGCGACGGCCACTTTCACTCCCCGCGACTCGGCAGCCAAAATTGCCTGCTTGACTGGTTCTCGGATGTCATTTGACAAACCTGCGATCGTGCCGTCTATATCCACTACCAGCAATTGAATGTCTGCGGTGCCAAAAGCGCGATCGGTCGCATTAGCTGGATTTGAGGCAGTTATATTCTGCATGATTTTTTTAGATTTTAGCTGTTGATTTGCACGCACCCGTTTATTTTGCCACTGGCGGGATAGCAAAGTGCGACTTCTGATTTTTTGAAGACTAAAATATAGATAACTAAATAAAGGAGAAAAAAAGTATCTAGGACCACTCTTTAGGGAGGGATTTAGCTAAGCTATATCATAGTAGCCAGTTTACTGCCGTAAAAACCGCACTCGACCGACGCTGTGTATTTTCACTTACTTAATAA
This sequence comes from Microcoleus sp. w1-18aA5, assembly GCF_036701705.1. NCBI lineage: Bacteria > Bacillati > Cyanobacteriota > Cyanophyceae > Oscillatoriales > Microcoleaceae > Microcoleus > Microcoleus sp. w1-18aA5. The sequence goes on from NZ_JAUPTE010000006.1 coordinate 65,778, forward strand.
TACTTGTGACCAAAAAGAATGCAACTATAAGCCCGCGCTCCAAACCATTATATTATTAATCATTCCCAATCTAAAATCTAAAATCTAAAATTGTCTAACCGCATCTTTGAAATTACCCCCAACCATCATGATTTCTATTCCGGGATACCGCATTGACGGAGAACTTTATACAAACCCTCACACAGTTATTTATCGAGGGATGCAGCTTGAGGAACAAAAACCCGTTATCCTCAAAACTCTCACGCCGCCATATCCTAGCCCAGCGCAAATATCTCAACTGCTGCACGAATCAGAAATTCTTAAAAATTTGAATTTACCGGGAATAGTCAAGCTTTACAAAATAGAAACCTACAATCACTTTCCGGTTTTAGTTTTAGAAGATTTTGGTGGGATTTCCCTAAAAGACTTTCTCAGCAACAACCAGCTAGAGTTACAACAATTTCTGCATATTGGCATCAAACTAGCAGAAACTATTGGGCAACTTCACGAACACCACATCATCCATAAGGATATTAAACCCAGCAATATTATTGTCAATATCGAGACAGGAGATGTCAAGATTGCTGATTTTGCGATCGCCTCCCTGCTACCGGGCGAAAACCTCGCCCCCAGCCATCCCCATTTACTCGAAGGCACTCTCGCCTATATGTCTCCTGAACAAACGGGACGCATGAATCGGGCGATCGACTACCGTACCGATTTTTATTCTTTAGGTGTCACCTTTTATGAGATGCTTTGTGGCGAATTGCCTTTTCAGGCGATCGATCCTATGGAATTAGTACACTCCCATATTGCCAAAACGCCCGTTTCTCCTTGTGAAAACAGAAAGCAAAAAGTAGAAAGCAGAAGCATCGAAGGCAGAATCAATCAAGTAAAAACCAAGGAGATTCCTCAAGTCGTTTCCGATATCGTCATAAAACTCTTAGCAAAAACCGCCGAAGACAGATATCAAAGTGCTTTTGGACTTTTGTACGACTTGGAAAATTGTCTCGATCAACTGCAAACTACAGGCGAAATTTCCCACATAACCCTCGGCGAACAAGATCAGTCAAGTCACCTACAAATTTCGCAAAAATTTTACGGGCGAGAAGCAGAAGTTAATATGCTTCTCAGTATCTTCCAGCGGATGAGGCGAGGCAATACAGAAATCGTGCTAATTTCTGGTTCTGCAGGTGTGGGAAAATCTTCGTTAGTATATGAAGTTTACAAGCCGATGCGGCTGGAAAACGGGTATTTTATAGACAGCAAATTTGAGCAATTTAAACGAGATATTCCCTACGCTTTTTTGCTCCAAGCTTTTCAAGATTTGTTGCGACAAATTTTCACCGAAAATACCGCAGAAATCCATGTTTGGAAAGAAAAAATTTTAAAATCACTCGGCGGTAACTGCCAAGTAATTATTGAAGCTATTCCCGAATTAGAACTGATTGTTGGGCCGCAGCCCCCCGTCCCAGATTTAGGAGCAAATGAATCTCAAAATCGCTTTAATTTAGTATTTCAAAACTTCATCCGCGTCTTTGCTCAAAAAGAACACCCCCTAGTAATTTTTCTGGACGACTTGCAGTGGGTCGATTCAGCATCTCTCAAGTTAATAGAACTGCTAGCAACTGACCTGGGAACTCAATATTTATTAATAATTGGAGCTTATAGAGAGCAAGAAGTAGATGCAAATCATCCCCTAATGCTGACCGCCGAAGCAATTAAAAAAGCAGGCGGGACTGTGATGGCGATCGCCCTTTCGCCTTTAGATATAAGTAGCGTCAACCAATTTGTTGCCGATACTTTGAACTGCGGCCCAGAAAAATCCCTAAGTTTAGCAGAATTGCTTTGGCAAAAAACCGCTGGAAATCCCTTCTTTTTAACTCAATTAATAAAATTTATTTACTCAAAAGGTTTAATTCAATTTAAACTTTCATCCTCTGAGAATTTGGTCGAGTTAGCTGAACCTAAACTGTCGGGATTAGCGCAACCAATCTCAGAGCGAATTGTGAAAAAATGCCAAATTATCGGCGAGTGGCAGTGGGATATCGAACAAATACAAGAAATGGGAATAACTGACAATGTTGTAGAATTAATGATAGATAACATTCAGAAGCTTTCAGAGAATACCCAAGAACTGCTTAAATTAGCCGCTTGTATCGGGAACAAATTTGATTTAAAAATTCTCTCGACAATCGCCGATAAACCTCTGGCGTCCGCAGCAACAGACCTCGGGGAGGCACTTCAGTCCGGTCTGATTTTGCTCGTGAATAACGCCTACAAAATTTCGATAGCACTAGCAGCAAGCACAGAAGTAACAGACACAATATCTAGAGACTTTACCGATAAATTTTCCCTACCAGTGGCTGATATTCCTAGCGCCACTTACAATTTTTTGCATGAGCGAGTGCAGCAAGCAGCTTATGCTTTAATATCCGATTATGAAAAACAAAAAATCCATCTCAAAATAGGCAACTTTTTCCTGCATAATTCACCGCCAGAGCAATTAGAAGAGCATATTTTTGATACCGTAAACCAACTAAATTTAGCGAAAGAAATTATCAGCAGCCAATTAGAACAATTTCAATTATGCCAATTAAATTTAATTGCTGGCCGCAAAGCAAAAGCAAGTGCAGCTTACGAACTTGCCCTCAAATATTTAACTGCAGGTATTGAACTGCTTCCTCCCCAAAGTTGGCAAACTGACTACGACTTAACTCTGGCACTCTACGAGTCAGCAGCAGAAGCTGCTTACCTGAATACCGACTTTGAACCAATGGAAAAATGGGCGATAATTGTCCTGCAACACGCAACAAATGAACTAGACAAAATCAAAGTGTTTGAAATCAGAATCATAGCTTGTGCGATGCAAACCAAACTCCAAGAATCGGTAAAAATTGGTCGGGAAGCACTAAAAATGTTAGGAATCCAATTTCCCGAATCGCCGATTCCCCTCCACATTCAGCAAGCAATGGCTAAAACTGCAGCTTATTTAACAGAAAAAAAAATAGAAGATTTAATTGACTTGCCAATTATGACAAATCCGCACAAATTAGCAACTATGCGCGTGCTTTCCAGTATGTTGTCAGCTACATTTATAGTTGAACCTGTGCTTCTGCCACTGATTGTGTGCGAGCAAGTTAATTTATCTATTAATTACGGAAACTCTACTTTTTCTGCCTTCGGTTATGCTAATTACGGAGCAATTTTAAAAGGAATAGTTAGAGATATTGAATCGGGCGATCGCTTTGGTCAATTAGCTTTAAATTTGAGCGATAGATTAAATGCGTTAGAATTCAAAAGCAAAACGCTTAATTTAGTAGCATTTATTTTGATGAACGGCAAGCATCACGTTAAAGACTCATTGCCACTATTAGAGGAGGCTTATCAAAGCGCGCTAGAAAATGGGGATTTAGAATCTGTCGGATATTCAGCCGTAAATATTTGTCAGTCTTTGTATTTCATCGGTCAAGAATTGCCACAACTGGAACGGAGAATGGTAACTTACAACCATTTGCTGTTTCAACTCAAGCAAGACACTGTATTGACTTGGAATCAAATATATCGGCAAACTATTTTGCAATTGATGGGAAAATTGGAAAGCCCACACCTGGTATTAGGTGAAGTATACAGCGAAGAAAAATTGCTGTCGCTGCTGTTGGAAGCTAACGATCGGGTGGGACTACAGCACTTTTATTTGCAAAAATTAATACTAGCCTATTTATTTGGAGATACCGCTACAGCGCTAGAAAATTCAGCGCAAGCCGAAGTATATTTAGACGGAGTTGCAGGCTTTATTAATGTTTCTGAATACCAGTTTTACGATTCTCTAGCCCGCCTAGCTGCCTATCCATCGGCAACAGAAGAGGAACAAGAAGAGCATATTTTTTACGCTGTGAGTAACCGAAAAAAACTGCAACAAAAAGCGCTTTCTGCGCCCATGAATCTTCAGCCCAAATGCGACTTACTTACGGCAGAAAAAGCGCGTGTTTTGGGCAATGTTGAGAGAGCAATGGAATATTACGATCGCGCAATTGACGGAGCCGAAGAAAACGGATACATACAAGTACAAGCACTAGCAGCAGAATTGGCAGGAGCATTTTATCTATCCATAGGACGAGAAAAAAATGCTAAAACTTACTTGACAGAAGCGCGTTATTGCTATCAGCGCTGGGGAGCAACAGCCAAAGCAGCGCATTTAGAATCGAAATACTCGCACTTGCTAACTTCCGGCTCGATTTCAACTAATATTGAAACTCACCAATCTACCAGCAGCACTTCCACTACGAACGATAGTGCAGGCGTGCTAGACTTGACCACAGCAGTTAAAGCCTCGCAAACCTTAGCCGGCGAAATAGTTCTAGACAAACTGCTGGCAAAAATGATGAAAATTGTTATTGAAAATGCCGGGGGGCAACGAGGGTTTTTAATACTAGAAAAAGAGGGTCAATGGGTGATTGAAGCATCAGGATCTGTAGATGTCGATCGCGTTGCTGTCATGCAATCAATTCCGATAGATTTTGTAGCCGACGATCAAGAAGTAACTTTGCTGGCAGTTGCCGTTGTGAATTACGTCGCCCGCACCCAGGAAAGTATAGTTTTAAACGATGCCACCCGCGAAGGACAATTTACTCGCACACCCTATATAAGGGCGGTTCAACCTAAATCAATTCTTTGCACTCCGTTAATTAATCAAGGTCAACTCACTGGGATTCTATATTTAGAAAACAATCTGACCGCAGGCGCTTTTACCCAAGACAGGTTAGAAATATTAAAACTGCTGTCTTCTCAAATTTCTATCTCCATCGAAAATGCCCAACTTTACGCCAACTTGCACCAATTCAATCTGAATCTCGAAAATTTAGTACAGCAGCGTACCTCCGAACTCTCCCAAACTTTAGAAGACTTAAAATCAGCTCAAAATAAACTGGTAGAATCGGAAAAAATGGCTGCCCTCGGAGGGTTGGTTGCAGGTGTTGCCCACGAAATCAATACTCCCATCGGCATCGGCATCACCGCCGCCTCCCTGCTTGCGGAAAAAGCCACAAAGTTTTTTGAGGTTTACAGTAACGGTCAAATCAAACGTTCCGAGTTAGAAAAGTTTCTGGATACCGCCATGCAAAGCAGTAATATGATCTTATCTAACCTCACGCGGGCAGCAGACTTGATTCACAGTTTTAAAGAAGTAGCTGTAGATCAGTCGAGCGAGTTAAAACGCACGTTTAATGTTAAAAACTATCTAGAGGAAATTTTGACATCCTTAAGTGCCAAACTCAAAAGAACTAAGCACAAAATAGAGATTAAGTGTGATGAAAATATTGTAGTGGACAGTTACCCCGGCGTAGTGTGTCAAATTGTGACAAATCTGGTGTTGAATTCCCTAATTCACGCCTACGATGGAGAAGATGAAGGAGTTCTGGCTTTTGATTTCAAACTAGAGGGCGATCGGCTAATATTTGAATATGCCGATAACGGCAAAGGAATTGACCCAGAAAATCTCAGTAAAATTTTTGAACCGTTTTTTACCACCAAAAGAGGTCAGGGAGGCACGGGATTGGGACTGCACATTATTTATAACCTTGTTACTCAAAAACTAAAAGGCACAATTAGCTGCACAAGTCAACTAAATAAAGGGACAAGATTTATGATTGAATTTCCCGCTAAAATGAGCAGTTAGTTATTAGACCGCCAACATGGATATAAGTTTTATATAGGAGAACGATATATGTCAGAAGCTAGTAAAAACCTGTTGGCTGCAGGCGATGACGAATTAATCGCGGCGGGCGACGATGAATTAATATTTGCCGAGGAAGACGAGGCGGAACAACAACCGCTAGAAGAAAGTTGGAAAATATTAATTGTAGATGATGAAATAGAAATTCATAATATTACTAAACTAGCGTTAAACGATTTTAAGTTTGAAGGTAAAAGTATAACATTTATCAGCGCGTACTCAGGAAAAGAAGCCAAAGAAATAATCCAAAATAACTACGACATAGCATTAATTTTACTCGATGTAGTTATGGAAACAGAAGAAGCAGGCTTGGAAGTAGTTAAATACATCCGCGATATTTTAAATAATCAAATTGTGCGAATTATTTTACGCACTGGACAGCCCGGACAAGTGCCAGAAGATGTAGTAATTGTCAGCTACGATATCAATGATTACAAAACAAAAACAGAACTTACTAATAAAAAATTATTTACCACAGTAGTCACCGCACTGAGAGCATTTAGATCACTCAATCAAATCGAGTCCAGCAAAAGCGAACTAGAAAAAATAGCTGCTGCTTCAGCCCGTTTTGTACCCCGTGAATTTTTGAAATTTCTCAAAAGAGAAAGCATCGTTGATGCCAGACTAGGAGACTCTGTACAAGCAGAAATGACGATTATGTTTGCCGACATTCGCTCATTTACAAGTCTGTCAGAAAGTATGTCTCCCCGAGAAAATTTTGAATTTCTTAACTCTTACTTAAGTCGAGTTGGCCCAGTTATCCGCGAGTATAACGGTTTTATAGATAAATACATTGGTGACGGGATTATGGCTTTGTTTCCTAACAGGGCTGAAGATGCTGTGCAAGCAGCAATTGAGATGCAGCATCAAGTGAAAATTTATAATAGACACAGGCAAAACAGTGGCTATCAACCTATTTCGATAGGGATTGGTTTGCATACGGGGACTTTAATGTTAGGTACGATTGGCGAAGCGGAACGAATGGAAAGTACGGTGATTTCTGATGCCGTTAATTTAGCTTCCCGCGTGGAAGGATTGACAAAGCTTTATGGAGTTGCTATTGTAGCTAGTGTCCAAACCCTTTGCCGAATAGACGATCCTCAACATTACAAGTGCCGGTTTCTCGATCGCGTTCAAGTCAAAGGAAAACAAACACCTGTTGCTGTATTTGAAATTTACGATGGCGACTCGCCGACAATGATCGAACTAAAAGCACAAACTCAAACTTATTTTGAACAGGGAATTTTTTTTCACTACCAGCAGCAATTCGCGCAAGCAAGGCAAATGTTTTTGCGCGTTTTGCAAATCAACAAATATGATAAGGCAGCATCTTTTTATGCAGAACGCTGCGATATGTTGATGAAGAATGCAGTCATTATGACTCTGGAAGGGATAGAGATATAGGGAATAGGGCATGGGGCATGGGGCATGGGGCATGGGGCCAAAAAGAATTAGGGAATGGGCATCAGCTAAGATACTGAACAGTGAACAGTGAACAGTGAACAGTGAACAGTGAACAGTGAACAGTTAACAAATAACTTAATTTATGCGCTTCACATCCCTTGATGTTTTTCGCGGAATTGCGATCGCCTCGATGATTCTAGTCAACAACCCCGGCAGTTGGAAACAGGTGTATCCACCGCTAGAGCACGCAGAATGGCACGGCTGCACCCCGACAGACTTAGTATTTCCGTTTTTCTTGTTCATCGTTGGCTGCGCGATGTCTTTCTCGCTGCCTAAATATATTCAAAATTATCCAAAAACCGGAATAGAAACCTCAAAAATTACACAAACAAAGGAAAAATCAGCATCCGCCAAAAACCCTCTTCCTTCTTCCTTCTTCCTTCTTCCTTCTTCAAATATTTACTGGCGAATTGCGCGCAGGGCCGCGATTCTATTTCTATTAGGATTGCTGCTAAATACATCTTCGATCGCCCTTGACGTACTTCTCAACAGCGCCCCAGTGGAAAACTTCGGTAAAATCCGCATCATGGGAGTATTGCAGCGCATCGGCTTAGCTTATTTCATCAGTGCGATCGCTATTCTCAACCTTCCCCCCCGCAATCAAAAACTGCTCGCTGTGGCCGTGCTTTTGGGCTATTGGGGCGCACTAACCGTATTTGCTGTAGGGGGGTACACTGCAGGCGAACTCACGCCAGAAGGGAATCTAGGAGGATATGTCGATCGGCTAATTCTCGGTAGCCAACACCTGTACAAAGGCGGCCCCTTCGATCCAGAAGGATTGTTGAGCACTTTACCCGCAGTTGTCACAGTCCTCACAGGCTACTTTACCGGAGAATGGCTGCGAGTACAGCAAATCAAAACCCGCACCAGTATCAACTTAGCAATCTGCGGTCTCAGTTGCGTGGTAATCGGCCACTTGTGGGGATTTTTATTTCCGATAAACAAACAACTTTGGACAAGTTCTTATGTAGTTTTTACTGCTGGTTGGGCTTTACTATTGCTAGCATTTTGCTACGAAACAATTGAAGTGCGGGATTGGAAATGGGGGAAACCGTTTGAAATCATGGGATTGAATGCAATTTTTCTGTTTGTTGCTTCCGGTATTGTCGCCAGAATCCTGTTGAAAACTCATATCGGTACTGGTGAAAATGCTCCAACAACTTACAGTTGGATTTATGAAAACTGGTTTGTGCCGTGGGCGGGGCCGCTGAATGGTTCTCTAGCATTTGCGGTGACTGCGGTATTATTTTGGTGGTTAATTTTGTATGGAATGTACCGCCGAGGTTGGGTGATTAAAATTTGAGTAGTTTAGTATGTAGTGGATATAACTCTTTTCTGGCTAGCGCCTGATCTGCTTGAATCGGAGTGTGCGAGGTACTAGATGCTTGAAAGGGAGACTTCCTCTGGCAAGTAGTAGCTAATGGGGCTTGACATACAAAAGCCTTTTGCGGTAATATACACCATAAAAATTATTCTCCAAATACTATATAAAAACTTACCAATAAAGTAGTAGTCATCTAAAAAGAGAAGAGGTGAATAGTTATGGCAAGAATGATTCCTCAAAAATTATCATCAACAACTAAGAGCTACGCAGAAAAGACTCTATTCCAGATTTTTGAAAAAAATTTGAGTGATGACTACGTTGTTTTTCATGGAGCATGGTGGCAGCACATCAAATATATCGTTCAAGATAGGGAAGCTGACTTCATCATTATTCATCCCGATCGAGGAATTATTATACTAGAAGCCAAAGGAGGGCAGATCGCCTACGATCATCTGAATATGGCATGGTATCAGAACCAATACAAGATGAAGATATCTCCTTTTCAACAAGCTAGAGAAATTAAGTATAAGTTTTTGGATTTTCTCAGTAAACACGACGAATTTAAAAATAAATATTTTTGTATTGGACAATGTGTGGCTTTTCCTGATATGGATGACGTGGCCAATAATCTACCCTCGGAAGCACCTCAAGAAATCTTACTTTTACGTCCTCAGTTAGGAAATATTAGTGGCTGGATATCTTCGGTTTTCGATTATTATCGAGCGGCAGGAAATTTCCCAAAACTTGGACAGCAGCGGACAGATTCAATCATTAACCTCATATCTCCAAGTACAGTGTTCAAAAAATATGTTGTTAATGATATTGGTGAAAACAACCAAGAAATTCTTCAATTAACAGAACAGCAATTCGATATCTTGAATAATTTGTGCTTCCATTCTCAGTGCATTGTTTTGGGCTGTGCTGGTTCAGGGAAGACTCAGTTAGCCATAGAAAAAGCACGAAGGTTATGCCAACATAAGGTTAGAACGCTCGTAATATGTAAATCTAATAACCTTTCTCTTTATCTCGCTGCTGCTTTACAAGATGAAATTACAGTAGGTTACTGTGTAGTTTATAGTTATGAAGAAATACAACTACAAAAATTTCAGTTAACATTTGAGTTTACAGCAATCATCGTTGACGAAGGACAAGACTTTGAGCAAAAGGAAATTAACGATTTGAAACAGTTGATTCCTGATGATGGAATATTCTACATTTTTCAAGATAGTAATCAAAAAATATCAAAAAATGCAAATAGATGCGCCCTTCAAGTAAACCCGACTGTCTTAAATAAAAACTGTCGAAATACTCACAAAATCTTCAAACATGCAGAGAAATTTGTATCCTGTATTTATGAAAGAAAGAGTTCATTAATTGAAGGAAGAGAAGTAATACATCAGATATATGAAGATACAGATGATATCTTTAGTCTATTAGAAAAAGATATTACCGATCTAGTGAATAAGGAGAATGTTTCTCCGGCTCAGATAGTTATATTAACTGATATGTATCCATCATCAAAGTCCCTACTTTCACAATATTCGCATATCGCTCGTTTTTATCTTAAGCCATATTCATTTTCCGATAAAGATCAAAATACTATTCATTGGTCGAATATAGGGATGTATAAGGGACTAGAAAGTGATGTTATAATGTTATTTTTTGAAAAAGAAAAGAATTTGATATTAAGTAATTGGGATATCGCAGATAGGTATGTTGGATCTACAAGAGCAAAAAGCTTGCTTGTTATTTATGAACCTCCCGATCGAGATATTGATTTTTAAGATTGGAATTTTACTGAGAATTCAAGTCTTCCGATTCATATTCTATTTCACTCTCTTCCAAAATCTCTTCAAAAGAAGCTAACCCTGGAGAATGATTTTCATATAAAGTTCCTATCTGATAAACAGCCTGTTGGATCGGTTTTGGTATGGGACGCTTTAAGTTATGAGATACAAAGTCTTGCAAATGTCGATGATCGCGGTCCCTGAACATCAGATAATAAGCATATATACAATTCAACTGCAATGCGATACAATTGATTTTCATTAACTTAGTTATATGTTCAATAATTCTATTTCGTAGTTTTTGATTCATCCCTATTCTTTCTATATAGGGTAAGCCCCCCTTTCGTGAATTAACCAGATGATGAATAATTCTAGTTTTGATAAATACATTAACAAGTTCATCATCAAATACTTTAAAAAGATATTTAAGGCTGATGTTTTGAATATCATTACTATAATTTTGTGATATAAATTTTACCCACAACCAAGAGTAATAGCTCCAATGTTTTGGGTATTTTTTGGACAATATATAAAGAGATTCCATCTGCTGACTAAATGCTTGATTTTCAAGTTTCGCGCCTAATTTAATGCCATTCAAAAAAACACAGATTTTTTTTGCTTTATCTTCATCATCAATATCGTTTATTTTTATAACTTTCTTTGGATATTTTAAAAAATATAATTTCTCATATTGCTCACTTGCTTGTTTAGAATCAATTTCTTTAATGATTTGGGTTTTATCTAGCTTTTTTTCTTGCTGGCTTTCATTAGAACTCTCTTCTTGACAGGGCATTCCATAAATCCCACTTTTATTTGAATGTTTAATGAATTTAATAATTTGTTCTTGAGCTTCTATGATTTTGGTTTTTGAAGTATTCAAATTTAGTCCTATTTTGAGAAGAAATTCTTGTAGGATTATTAACACCTTTAATGAATCACTTTTATTGTTTGTAAAAACTCTAAAATCATCTACATATCTGCCGAAATTTATACCTAAGTTGAATAATGCTTCATCCACTTCATTAAGAAATATATTAGCTATAAAGCCTTCTGCTGAATTTCCTATCGGTATACCTTGGCTATTATATGTTTCACATAATTTTCCGTCCACCATTGAATAGTAACAAGTTTTGAATTTCAATGTCCTACTAAATAGAATCATAAAATGACTTTCATTAGTTATGTTTAGTTTTTGTGAAATTGCTGACAGGAGATATTCATGAGATATAGAGTCATAAAAAGATGATATGTCGGTTTTCAGCAGACAAGTGCTATTTTCAACTTGGGCAAATTGCCAATCTATAAACTCTTGAAATCCTGCATAGTGAGGCATATATAAATATCTCTTGGATATCTTATTTTTTATATTTCTATCAAGACGATGTGAAAAGCAATTGTGAACAAACGTAAAATCCAATAGTTCAGCTAATACCGATACAAAAATAAATTTGATTACTAAGTCTTTGAATGGAGTGTATATCATCCTTCTGAAGAACATATCTGATTTTGGTAGATAGAATGAAAACGCAGTTTCTGGTTCATACAAACTGGGATTTTCCAGAGATAATTCAATTTCTTTAAATAATTTTTCTTTATTTTGTCGGTAGTAAGCTATTTCAATAAAGTTGCAGTAGGCATCTTCTTTGATTTGGTAGTAAATAGCATAGACATAGGCTTTTTCAAAAACTTCTCTTTTTTTAATTTGTTCAAGCCAAAAATCTTTATTCATTAGTTTGATTAATTTAAATGTTACCTATCAGCAAAGGATTCAATGGGTCAGGGCAAATCCCGAACGGCGGAGGGCATCAAGGGAAGGATTGCCGATCGCACCTCTAATGATATGAGAAAAGGGCGATGGATATTCTGATCGAGACACCAGTTTAGGTTAAATTTCAACGCAGGATGATGTATTATGCCGACCACTGCTCAAGAAACCTATATCCAAGTTGTCCGCACTTTGTCACTAACACAGCGGCTGCGCTTGGCAACTCTTATCCTCAACGAGTTATCGCAGCCAAATCTCGCTGTAGTCGAGCCAAGTGATACCTGGACTGAGGAAGATTGTCTCGATGTCACAACCTTTTCTTTGCAATACGCAGCTACTATCGTTCATAACGACCCCGACATTTTAGGGGGGGAGTCCTGTCTTTATCGGTACTCGCGTCCCGATGAAAATTCTGCTTGATTGTATCGAAGCTTGTGATTTGCTGAATGAGTTTCTAGACCATTTTTCTAGTGTCAGTCGCGATCGAGCGATTTCAGTTCTCCCAATGATACGATCGCCACATAACAACGTTTATTGATGTCCGCTTCCTCAACATCGATCGCCTGCAGGATCGGATTTCCGATCGCACCCCCGCCACAATTTCCCCAATGACCGCCCCAATCCGTTCCAAATAAAGGATTTTGCCGATTTCTCGATCGCACGCCACCGATCGCTAACTATAACTGAGCCCTAATCGCTAAAATTAAAAAAAGATACGTAATAGGCAGGCAGGCGTCAATGATCCCAACAGTTATAGAACAATCCGGTCGCGGCGAACGCGCCTTTGACATTTACTCGCGACTCCTGCGCGATCGCATCGTCTTCTTGGGCCAACAGGTTGACTCAGATTTGGCTAACCTGATCGTTGCCCAATTGCTATTTTTAGACGCCGAAGACCCGGAGAAAGATATTTACCTCTATATCAACTCCCCAGGGGGTTCGGTAACAGCAGGTATGGGCATTTTTGACACGATGAACCACATCCGCCCCGACATTTGCACTATTTGTCTCGGTTTGGCAGCCAGCATGGGCGCTTTTCTGTTGAGTGCCGGCGCTAAAGGCAAGCGGATGAGTTTGCCTCACTCCCGGATTATGATCCATCAACCTCTAGGCGGAGCTCAAGGACAAGCAACCGATATTGAAATTCAGGCCAAAGAGATTTTGTACCACAAACGTCGCCTGAACGAACATCTTGCCAACCATACCGGTCAGCCGCTTTCCCGCATTGAAGAAGATACCGAACGGGATTTCTTCATGTCCGCTGAAGAAGCAAAGGACTACGGATTAGTCGATCAAGTGATCGATCGCCGTCCTTCCGCCAGCCGCCCGATCGCCGCTGTGGTCTAAATAAAAAGTTAAAAATCAAAAATGAGGAAATATTCTTCATTTTTGATTTTTAATTTTTAACAGTCATATAGCAGTTTTCAGTGGAGTGAATTACAGATGCTGGGGCCCATGATACGGCATCATAGTTAAATCCTTACTGTTTTTCATACAATTGAAAACTGCTATATGTAGCTATTTTTTAAAAAAATCACACCTAGAAACCTACAGAATTACTAAGGCAAAGATTCGAGATATTGCAGGAAGTCGAGCAATTCTACTTGATTTAAGAAATGGCGCGCTTCTTTGCCATAACCTTGTTTGAGATAATCTTTTCCTTGGTTGGGAGTCCAGTTCAACCGCTTGATTTCCTCAGTAGTTCTGCTGTAGATTTCCAGATATTCTAGGAAATCTACCAACTGTTCGGTAGAAAGCTCTCTCTGAGACGACTTGCCGTAATTGTGTTCGAGACAGTCGCTTTCCTGTTTTTTCTTCCATTGCAGGCGTTTGAGGATGGCATCTATTTGGGCGATCGTATCAGAATTATCCTCGATCGCATCGCTGGGGATTCCCACCGCGATCGGTTGCAATTCCCTGACTTCGGCCGCACCCTGTAGCAGTTCACTTTCGCTAGAAGTCGGTACATCCAGTTCCTGAAGGGGTTCGCCGTAGCTAGAAGAAAGCCAAGCGTCCGAGTCTAACTGCTTTGGTACAAATCCAGTAGCCTCGACGCGATCAACCGTTGGCGGCAGCGGTTCCGGTACAGGTGCGATCGGCTCTTCATTTAATTTCGTTTCAGTCTTGACAAAATTGCTTTGATATGTTTCAGGCAATTTGTCAGCAACAGGCATTTCTAGAATCGGAAGAGGAACACTTGTCGGCCCAACAGGAACCGGAACAGCAGCAGGAGGGGGAGGGGGAGGAGCAACTGGAGCAACGGAAGCAACCGGAGCAATCGGAGCAACTGGTGCAACCGGAGCCGGATCAAAACTCGCGATCGCACGATCGGGCGCAGCAAATCCAAGGACAGCGATCGCTCGCAACCGGGCGCGGTCTTCAGCATCCTCAACAGACTCAGCAGCCGACATAGCCGTAGCCAGAGTTTTGCCGTCAACCTGAACCAGACAGCGAACAACAAACTTACCGTGATGAACAGTCAGCAACTCACAAATTAACTGTCCAGCGGGATAAAGGGCGCGAAATTCAGCAAACATAATTTTTTGACCCCGAAACCAGAGGGGGCTTATGACTTAAGTGTAGTACAGCCCTGAGAAAACAATTTTCTGAAAGCACCTATTCAACATACAATAAATTAAAGGTGAGTCATCCGCGCAACCTTAAACGCCACTAAACCCCATGCCACATCCAGCGGTTTAAGCTAACAAGCATCGGGCGTCATTTCTACCTATAGGAGATGACACAGCAACTAAGCAAAAGTAGTAAAAGTCTCCGGTTTGCGTACCTGCACTTTCTACAGCACAGATTGCTCCCGGCCCGCTCGTTGCACCTCCGTCCGCAAGGACAGATCGCGTGCAAAAAACAGGGGCATCGCAGCGGCGAGCTACTAGCAATTTTGCCTTGATCCGGTAAGTTCTTTGCTAAAGCAAGAGGCAAGAGGCACTTCAAAAGGAAGAAGGAACAACGCAGAAGGAAACAAGGCAGAAGCGAGAAATGCACATTTTCTCCCTCTCCATCCCTCCATCGGCTCATCCTCGACTCAAGCCGTTGCTTTCAGTATCGAGCCATCTTTTAAGAACCGACAGAGGCTTTCTAATTCGCGAAGTGCTCGGCGCTGCTGACCTAAAAGCAAACAAACCAACGCTAAAAAATTGTATTGGGGAATAGCGTGCGGGACAGTTTTCTGCACCGTCAGCAGTCAGTTCAATACAGACAGCAGACAATTAGCACGAAGCCGGTGTCGGGAGAGAATCTCAAAAAAAACTCGCGATGAAACAAGGTGGCTGTGCTCGCGTCTCCACCTATCAACCCGCGCATTTGTTGGGAAGCAGGCACTGCGAGGGCCCGAGGGGGTGCGGCTGATTTCGCCAAAATTTAGACTAATTGCTGGAAACAAGAGGATCGATCGCTACATGGAATTTTCTATCGCTGCACTGCTGGCAAATTTTACAGAAGACAAATTAGTGGCTCCAAAAGCATTGGAGAAAAAACTCGACTGCAACGACGCCACCAGTCAACTCAAACTTCAAATCGCATTAGAAGCTCTAGAGAAAATTGGCATATTAGTCAAAGACAAAGGCCGCTATCGCCGAGTAGCTGAAGACGACGTAGTAGAAGCAAAACTGCGCTGTTCGAGCAAAGGATTTTGCTTTGCAATTCAAGACGCCGAAGGCTCAGAAGACGTTTATGTGCGGGAAAGTCACCTCTCGACAGCTTGGAATGGCGATCGAGTCTTAGTCAAAATCATCAAAGAAGGTAGCCGCCGCCGATCGCCCGAAGGCGAAGTCATGCTCATCCTCGAACGCGCCAACCCCTCGGTACTGGCGCGAGTCAAGCAAACCGCCACCCCCACTGGCCGCGTCAGCTACAGAGCAATCCCCCTGGACGATCGCCTGTTGTTTGAACTAGACTTGCTCGCAAACGGCACAAATCTCCAAGAGGCGATCGACCATCTAGTACACGTCGAAGTCAAACGCTACCCCCTCGGCACCCATCGGCCAGTCGGCAAAGTAGTACAGGTACTCGGTTCCGACGCCGAAGCCGCTGACGACCTCGACATCGTATGCTGCAAACACGACTTACCGCGATCGTTCCCCGCCGCCGTCATCAAAGCAGCGGAAAATTTGCCCAGCAAAGTCAAAAAAACCGACATCAAAAAACGCCTAGATTTGCGTAACATTCTGACTGTTAGCTTCAGCAAAAACGAACCGGCAACAACCAACAGCGAAAACAATGCTCCTCAAGCCCAGGAGGAAAATCTCTCCGAAGGAGGAGGCGAAAAGGAGTTTGACCCGACATCCTTCCTCTCCGATCCGCCAGTGGAACGCGCTTTGTCGATCGAAACCCTGAAGCCCGGCCGCTGGCAAATAGGAATCCACATCAGCGACGCCGCCGAGTACGTGCAGCCAGAAACCCCGATCGACCGCGAAGCGCGCAAGCGAGGCACCGCCGCCCATCTGGGAGAAAAAATCATCGCCGTACTGCCAGAAACCCTCAACGAGCGCTGCTCCCTGCTGCCAGACAGCGAACGGCTGGCCTTCAGCATACTGCTCACCCTCGACCAATCAGGAGAACTCCTAGAATACGAAATTCAAACCAGCGTCATTCAAATTGACTACCACCTTACCTACGAGCAAGCTCAAGCAATTCTCGAACCAGGCGATGCCGAAGAGCACCCTTTATCCTCCGCCCTCCGTCCTTTCCTCGATCAACTCGGTGCCGCCTCACAGGCAGCCAGACAGACAAGGCTCAAACGGGGAGCTTTTGAACTAAATTTGCCTGATGCTAACTCTCACTTCGACGACGAAGGCGAATTAGGAGCTTTTGCAACAGCTCCCCCCGCTCAGTCGGCTGTGTCCGAGTTGGTCGTACTCGCCAACCAAGCTGTCGCCACTCACCTGCAAGCCTTGGGAGTCCCAGCAATTTACCGTGTCCAGCCGATGCCAGACCCGGCAGACATTCAAGAGTTCATCAAACTCTCCAACAACCTCGGAGGCGAACTGTATCTCGAAACCGAAGAAGAAGTTGTGCCTTTGGACTTTCAGCGATTTACCCAGCAGTTTGCCGGCCTTAAGTCCGAAAGAGTTCTCACCTACCTGCTAGAAGACACCATGAAGCCCGCTGTTTACAGCACAACTCCCAAGCCACACTTCGGTTTGGGGCTGTCAGAGGGTTACACGCGCTGCACTTCGCCGCTTTCCCGTTATGCCGATTTGCTGGTACTGCGGGTGTTGCAAGCGGTGTTCGAGCAAGGCCGCAGCAGCCGCACAACACGGGCTAAGGAAAAAGTTGACTTGCACCATTCCTCCTGTCACGGTCAAATTACTTGGAATGTTCTCCCCCCAGATTTGCACCACGAATTTGAGACGGAGTTTGCATCGGTAGTAGTACACCTAACCGAACGCGAAAGAGTTGCTGAGGATGCCGAAAGCGATTTGCAGGGATTGAAGAAAACCGGATTGATGAAAGAACGCACCGGGCAAACTTTCCAGGGTTTGATTACAGGTGTGCAGTCTTACGGTTTCTTTGTGGAAATTGAGGTGCGGCCACCCGATAGCGACATCTTGCGTGTTGAGGGATTGGTGCACGTTTCTTCGCTAAAGGATGACTGGTACGAATATCGATCGCGCCAGCAAACTCTGGTAGGCCGCAAAAACCGCAATCAGTACCGTTTGGGCGATCGGGTAGAAGTTCAAGTCAAGAGTGTTGACTACTACCGCCAGCAAATTGATTTAGTTGCAGTTGGTGGCGGCAGTCAAGCTTTTGATGATGATGAATAATCAGTTGACAGTTGACAGTTGACAGTTGACTGTTGACGGTTAACTGTTATTAATACTTAGTTGTCAGTGTCTAGCAACTAAGTATTAATGGACTACCAACTAGACTCAAAAATCATCAAAAAATAATTCATGACTAATATCAAATCCGGTAGCAGCGTCGGGCGTACAATCCCGTCAAAACTCGACACTCACGGACGGTGTAACCGGAATTTATATAACTTATCTGCGTTAATTTGTGTTAATCTGCCTATATCTGCGGTTTAAAAAAGAGAATTTCTTCACCGCAGATGACAAGGGATGGACGCTGATTTACGCAGATGAAGATAAGAGATTTATGAATAATTCCTATGCTAACAGATTTGATATAACAACTAATTACTAACAGTCAACAGTCAACTAAAAAATAACTAATGACGAATAACTACCCCCTAATTGTAGGAGTTACTGGTGCATCGGGACTGATTTATGCGGTGCGAACATTGAAATATTTGTTGGAAGCCGATCGCGCGATCGAACTGGTCGCTTCCAAGTCTACTTACATGGTTTGGCAAAGCGAACAGAACACGCGAATGCCCGCCGAACCGACGCTACAAGAGGAATTCTGGCGGGAACAAGCAGGAGTAGCCACAATGGGTAAACTTCGCTGTCATCCCTGGCAAGATGTCGGTGCTAATATTGCTAGTGGCTCCTTTCGCACTCAAGGGATGATGATTATTCCCTGTAGCATGAGTACGCTGGGCAAGTTGGCGGCTGGCTTGAGCTCGGATTTGCTCGAAAGAGCGGCCGACGTTCAGCTCAAGGAAGGGCGAAAATTGGTACTCGTGCCTCGCGAAACGCCTTTTAGCTTGATCCACCTGCGGAATTTGACTACCTTGGCGGAAGCTGGAGCTAGAATTGTACCAGCGATTCCTGCTTGGTATCACAATCCGCAAACTATTGAAGATTTGGTAGACTTTGTGGTGGCTCGCGCTTTAGACCAGTTGGGGATTGATTGCGTTCCTCTCAAACGCTGGAAAGAAGAAGAAGGGAGTTAGTTGACAGTTGACAGTTGACAGTTGACAGTTGACGGTTGACCGTTGGCAGTTGGCAGTTGACAGTAACAACCAATAACCAATAACCAATAACCAATAACCAATAACTGACAACAAACAACTGACAACAAACAACTGACAACTGACAACAAACAAATTACCAATATTTTTAATATGCGACCTGTATTTTTGCTAGTAATTGTGGTGGGGCTAACTATTTTTGCCCTGCAAAATGTGGAGCCGGCCTTATCGCTGGTGTTTTTGGGAGTTCGATCGCCTGCTGTGCCCTTATCTATCTGGATTTTGCTGAGCATGGCGGTGGGAGCTCTCACATCTTTATTGATTTCTGGTTTGCTGGCTTTTGCAAATTACCTATCTCTAACGGCAGACCGCGCCGGCAGATCCAGTCGCAGCCGTCCCGATACTTTCCCAGAGGACAGGAGAACGCCTTACACGCCGCCTCCCCCTCCTAGAAAGCTGGAAATTGACCCGGATCTGAATAGGGAAAATAGTCAAACTCAGGCTGCTGGTTCCTACCGAACTGAGTACGGCACGTCGGCTGGTTACAGTGCCGGGACTTTCCTGCAAGAAACTCCGAACCCGGATGGGGCGAAGAATTACGCTCAACCGGGGGCTTATGCAGCAGACGATGAGGACGATTGGGTCTCAGATGGCTCAAAATCCGGCTCTCAAGGGGGTGATGACGATTGGGGGGACGATCGCGATTTTTCCGATCAACCCCAGGTAAATGATGTTCCAGCGGCAAATCCGAGGGCTTACGAAGCTCAGCAGGAACCGAAAAGCAAGTCTTGGGCTGGCTCAGTATACTCTTACGGTTATCGAGATCCGAGCCAGTCTGGGGTGGGGCAAACTGAGGCTGTATACGATGCGGAGTATCGAGTGCTGGTTCCTCCGGGAGGGGATATTCCTAAACCCGCTGATGAAGCACCAATAAATCCTCTTGCCGAAGCAGATGATGATTGGGGATTGGATGAGGGTGATGTGTTTGAGGACGATGATCGCCCCAGTGGCGGATCGATTAACCTGAAAAAATAGAAAAATATCGGAGGATTGGGCAGTGGATGGGTTGAGGGGAGTAAATATCTATCTCGTCGGGATGATGGGTGCGGGGAAAACAACGGTGGGGCGGATTTTGGCAAAAAAATTAAAATACCGTTTTTTTGATACTGATGAACTAATTGTTCGAGTTGCTAATCAGTCAATTGCTGAGATTTTCGATCAAGAAGGGGAAGAGGCTTTTCGGGAACTAGAAAGTAAAGTGCTTGGGGAGTTGTCTGCGTATCAAAATTCGGTCGTGGCTACGGGCGGTGGCATTGTGACGCGATCGAGAAATTGGGGTTACTTGCACTACGGTGTAGTGGTTTGGCTGGATGTGCCTGTAGATCAACTGTACGATCGACTGCGTTCGGATACCGCTCGACCCCTACTGCAGGAGGGCGAGATTAAATCAAAGCTGCAAAGCCTTTTGAAAGAGCGAGAGCGTTTCTACACTCAAGCAGATGTCCGAGTCTATGCTGGTGTGGGTGAAAGGCCTGAAGCAGTGGCGAATAGGGCGATCGAGGAAATCCAAAAAGTTATCAAACCAGAAACCGGGCCTGATCTCAATTGATACATTCATAAACCCGGTTTGTGGGAAAATAACAGGTTTTTGAAGACTTGTGATATTAGTTCCCAAAAATAATGCAACCCTAAGCAAGCTCCAAACCACCAGCTTCATCAGTTATTCCCCAAATCTAAAATCTAAAATCTAAAATCTAAAATTGTATGACTTCGGTAAAAATACTGATTTTTGTCTGAGTGTGTCCGTTTAACTACCCCATATTTTGAAATCCACCGGGTTTGAGTGGATGTAATGCGTAAGTTTTATAGGTACGAGGATGTGGCGATACGGAGATTTTATACAAGAACTAATGCCAGAATCATCTGATTCGTTGAAAGCCGGCTATTGAGTTATCCCTAAAAATAAAATGGCCCCACCGCTGAAGGGCTGTAGGGCGCAAGGACAGTTAAACGCTAACTTGATTGTCGGGAAATTTAGCATCAATGATACCCTGCTATGTGACGATTTTACGATCGTCCATTCCCTCATCAACTCTCTCGTATCAAAAAATGTAACCCAGCACCGATCGAATTTAATCTGTCCTATTCTAAAAACAATACCTCATGCATTCTGACTAGCAGCTCCCGAAAGCTGCTTTTTTATTGCCATAAGTTTTTGGCTGCGGGACTTCCGGGATCTTGGCAATAACATTTTGATCACAAGTCGCTACAGTTCAATACAACCCTAGGGGTTTTCAGTTCCACTCCCGGTGTGTCGGTAATTAGTAATTGGGAATTAGTAACGCGCAACGGGGAATCGGAAATTTAGAAGCTTGACCTCACGAGGCTGGAAAACTGCTATGATTACGGCGCGGAACGGGGAATTAATCCGGGGGTGGGGTATTGAAAAAAAATAAGCTGTATTTATTGATGGACAATCTGATAGTTTTCGGCTAAATATCCGTTGCGAGTTATAGAATTTGGTTGGATGAATTTCCCGTTCCCAATTAAGAGAATACGAGCCTGCCTGTTTTTAACCAAAACTCCAGAGATCCGCCCAACCCCACACCAGTTAAAGAAATGGTAGCTAATACCGCAAAAGCCCGCCAATTCTTCCAACCAGACATTTGAATATCGAGTCTTGCTAAAGCTCCGGCTGAAATCAAGAGTAAACAAGTAGCAAAAAGGTGCATCCAGGCAAAAACTACCACTGCCACAAAAGCTCCTACAATAATAGAAAGAAAAGCACCAATATCACTCGAAAACCACCGAAAAATTAAGGCTTTTATGTCTCTCAGCGGGAACGACAAGGCGACAGCCAACACTAAAATTGAAGCTATGGCTAGAAACCAAGTCAGGTGCGGGGGAACATCAAACTCCGATAATTTCCAGCCAAAAGTGAAATAAGTAACAAAAAGTAGAGTTAGGGAAACCCAAGAGTTTTTTTTCATCCAATGGCACAATTAGGAGAACCAGGGAAAAAAGATGATGCTTCCGATGAGTGTATACAGTTTCTAGAGGTTAGTAGAAATAGCTTGCACCGGACAAGTAGGGATGCACTGCTCGCAAACGATACACCGCGATCGAGCAAAACTTAGTTTAAAGCTTTCTGGGTCAAGGGTCAAGGCTTCCGTCGGGCAAACTCCCGTACACAAACCGCAGTGAACGCAGATATCTTCGTCTATGAGTATTTCCCGACTGGCTAGGGAAACGCCGATATTTTGCGATCGCATCCAGTCGATCGCCGCTTCTAGTTGGTCGATGTCCCCTGATAACTCTAGCACCAGTTTGCCCACTTGATTAGGAGCTACCTGAGCACGGATAATGTTGGCTGCAACATTAAAATCCTTTGCCAGTCGATAGGTGACAGGCATTTGGATCGATCGTTGGGGAAACGTCAGTGTTACCCGTTTTTTCACCCTGCAAGTCCTCGGTAATTTACAAACAATCTTTGTTATCTTCTGTTTTAGCGCACTTAATCTAATTACTGCCTTTAGCACAAATTTTTATGAAATGGGTCTGATTATCTCAAAATGTGCTATAATCTGAATCTATTATTTAAAATAAAAACATAGAAATCAAAGCGCAATTTATTTTATGACCCAGAATTCGCCCAAGTCAACGGTCGCCCCCGTCGCCAAAAATCCCGAAACAAAAGTCGCCACGCGCCTCAGAAACTTATTGATCGTGTTAACAGCGATCGCTCTTTCAATATCCATCTTCTTCGGGCTGCAAACCCAAACGCCGTCAAGCAGTCTCACCGACATGGCAAAAGCTTCAACGCCATTAGAAACAGCTTTGGTAAATGGGAAACCGACACTCATGGAATTTTATGCTAATTGGTGCGGTAGCTGTCAGGCAATGGCTAACGATTTGAGCGAAATCAAACAGAAATATGCCGAACCGCTAAATTTTGTGATGCTGAATGTAGACAATGACAAATGGCTGCCAGAAATCACCAAATATCGAGTAGACGGCATTCCGCACTTTGTCTACTTGAACGATAAAGGCAGCGCCGTTGCTGAAACGATGGGCGAAATGCCGCGCAGTATTATGGAAGCTAACTTAGAAGCTTTAATTGCAGGAAAACCTCTGCCACACGCCCAAGCTGGCGGTCAAGTTTCTAATTTTACTCCCCCCACAGGGCCTGTGAAAACAAGTAGCTCCGACCCCCGCGTCCACGGCTCTCAAGTACAGTAAAAGAAGGAAGTTCGGCAACGGATTCGCTCCACGAATGTAACGGATGTAACGGATGTCAGTTCGATGGAAGTCGGAAGTCGGAAGAAGAAGAAGAAGAAGAAGGAAGAGAGAAAAGGGAAGAAAACTTTAGGAACAGGCAAGATGCCTGTTCCACCAAAAAGTTTATTTGTTGTGGAACAGGCATCTTGCCTGTTCCTGATGGCGATAACTTATAGAGATTCAAAATCCCCTCGCAATTTCTGCCAATCTGCATTTTGGGCGATCAACTACCTCTAAAGGAATATTCAAAAAAACATTTTTGACAATTTATTAAAATTTATTATACTACTTGTCAGGTGCAGAGCGTAAATATTCTCTCACTGCCTATACAAAATAAAGCCTGAGCGAAAACAATTTGGTCGCCAGCCCCGCGATTCATTCCTTTGCAGGCTGGCTGACTGGGTAAACTTTTCAATTCAAAAATCTAAAATCTAAAATCAAATGACCCCCGACAAACCCGGATTCAGCATTAGCGCGACCGCCATCCGTCGCCATATTGGCACCCTCATGCTGACACTTGCTATTATAATCGTGGGCTTTTTCTACATCACCCAACTGCCCGTTGACTTGCTACCATCGATCACCTATCCCCGCATCGGCGTTCGCTTAAACGCCCCAGGCGTCTCCCCAGAAGTAGCAATAGACGAAGTTACCCGCCCACTTGAACAAGGACTTTCCGCCACTGAAGGCGTCATGCAAGTTTTCTCGCGGACTCGCGAAGGACAAGTCAGCGTCGATTTATTTTTCAAACCCGGGGGCAACATCGACCAGGCCCTCAACGACGCCACCGCCGCGGTCAACCGCATCCGCAACCGACTTCCCGATACAGTTGAATCGCCCACTCTCTTCAAAGTTGACCCTTCCCAGCAGCCGATTTACGAATTTGCCCTCACTTCCAACTCATTGCAAGGAGTTGATTTGCGCGTATTTGCCGACGAAGAATTATCCAGAGAATTAAACGTAATTCCAGGAATCGCAGCAATTGACGTTGCCGGCGGCGTGCAAGAAGAAATTCAAGTAAATATTGACTTAAATCGCTTGCAATCTTTAGGGGTCAGTATTTCCGACGTTTTATCAGCCCTCGAATCCCGCAACCTCGACACTTCCGGCGGGCGGCTGCGGCAAGAAGCAGCGGAACCTTTAACCCGTACCGTCGGGCGATTTAAGAACGCCAAAGAAATTCAGGCAATTTCCTTTCAAGCATCGGGTTCTAATCCACCCAAACGAGTGTTTTTGCGCGATTTTGCTCAGGTAATTGACGGTACAGAAGAAGAGCGAGTTAAAGTATTTCTCAATCAGAAAGCAGCCGTAAAAATTAGCATTCAAAAGCAGCCGGACGCGAATACAATCTCAGTTGTAGACGGCATCAAAAAGCGGCTAGAAGAATTAAAAGAATCCGGGGTAATTCCCGAAGGCACGACTATCGTCAATACCTTCGACGAGTCTAAGTTTATCCGCGATTCTATTAGCAATGTCCTATTTTCTGGTTTAACCGGGGCTGTTTTAGCGGGGGCATCTGTATTGCTTTTTCTCGCTTCCCTTCGCCAAACTTTGATTATTGTCCTAGCAATTCCCCTCGCAACTTTAATGGCGATTATTCTGATGGGAGTTTTTGGCCTATCTCTGAACGTTTTCAGTTTGGGCGGTTTGGCGCTGGGTGTGGGAATTGTGGTCGATAACTCGATCGTGATGCTGGAGAATATTGTCGAAGGAACCAGCAATAAAAAAAGTGCCAACGGTCAGCGCTTCAGTAACAAGCAGTTGATGCAGCAAGCAGAAAAAAGCAGCCAAGAATTAGAATCAGCTTTATTTGCTTCCACCATCACTAACTTAGTTGCCGTACTACCATTTTTGCTAATAGGCGGCTTAGTTTCCTTACTTTTCAACGAATTAATCCTCACCATCACCTTTTCCGTCGCCGCCTCTCTGATTGTCGGATTGACAGTAGTACCGATGATGGCTTCTCGACTGCTAGCGTTGCGGCTATCCAGCGGTTTGAGCAACTTTTGGCCGCTGCGCGCATTCGATCGAGCTTTTACCAATGCTACCGCCGGTTACGGTAAATTTTTATCGGGCATAGTGCGGTGGCGGTTGATTATCATTGCAGTAGCGATTATTGGATTGGGCGGCGGCAGTTGGCTGATGGCTGGTCAAATTCCCCAGGAAATATTGCCCAGAATTAATACCGGTCAAGCGAGATTGTTTGCTTTGTTTCCTGCGGGCACAAATTTGGCAACCAACCAAAGAATCATGGCAGAAGCTGATAAAATTATCCTCAGCCAACCAGAAACTCAATACACTTTGACGACGGTGGGCGGGCTGTTATTCGGCAACAATACGGTTGAGAATGTGCTGCGCGGCGGCTGCAACATTACGCTGAAACCTGGCACCAATACATTGGATTTTGTGCAGCGAGTTACGCAAGAATTGAATAAAAAAATTGACTTGCCCAAAAATACTCGTTTGCGTCTGAATCCAGAAAATGTGCGAGGTTTGGTTTTAACTAATTCGCCAGTGCGTGGCGCGGAAGTTGATGTCCTGCTTCAGGGCGAAAACGAGCAAATATTGCAGCAAGCCGGCCGCGAGATATTGGCCACTTTGGATGAGAAGGTAAAGTTAGCTACTTTTCGCCCGGATGCAGACCCGCAGCAAACGGAAGTGCAGATTCGCCCCAACTGGGAACAAGCGGAAATCTACGGCTTGAATGCGAGGCAAATCGGAGAGGCGATTCAGACAGCTATTCAAGGTTCTGTTCCTACGCAATTGCAGCGGGGAAACCGTTTGGTTGATGTGCGGGTACAATTCGATCGCGCTGCTGTTCAATCGATTTCCGCACTAAAATTTATCCCTTTAACTGCTAGGGATAACAGCATTATCCGCTTGAGCGATGTGGCGAATATTGAACTGGGAAAAGCGCCTGGGGAAATTCAAAGGCTTAACCAGCGGCAAGTTTTCATGATTGCGGGGAATGTTAATAAGGGCGCGAGTTTGGGCGCTGCTTTGAAACAAGTGGATACAGTTTTGTCGGAAATCAAATTGCCGCCGGGAGTACGAGTTATACCGAGTTCGGCGGCGGAAACTAACCGGGAATTGCAAAGTTCGCTGATTGTTTTGGGCTCTTTGGCGGCGTTTTTGGTATTTGTGGTGATGGCGGTGCAGTACAATTCGCTTGTCGATCCGCTGGTGATTATGTTAACGGTGC
The DNA here is from genome assembly GCF_036701705.1 of Microcoleus sp. w1-18aA5. Lineage (NCBI taxonomy): Bacteria > Bacillati > Cyanobacteriota > Cyanophyceae > Oscillatoriales > Microcoleaceae > Microcoleus > Microcoleus sp. w1-18aA5. The sequence continues at coordinate 92,143 of NZ_JAUPTE010000006.1, forward strand.
CGCTGGCTTTGGCTGGGGGGATTTTCGGGCTGTATGCGACTAAAACTGCGATCGGCGCAACGGTGATTGTGGGGGCGATTTTGCTGGTGGGAATTGTGGTAAATAATGCGATTATTATGGTGGAGTTGGCGAACCAAATTCTGGAAGATGAAAAGGTCGATCGCACGACAGCAATTCTCAAAGCGGCACCTCAGCGCTTGCGTCCGATTTTGATGACAACTATTACCACAGTTTTGGGTTTATTCCCCCTAGCTTTGGGCATTGGAGACGGTTCGGAATTCTTGCAACCGCTGGGTGTGGTGGTGTTTTCCGGTTTGTCGCTGGCGACTATGCTGACGCTGTTTATTATTCCGTGTTTTTACATTTTGCTGCACGATTTCTTCGGGATATTTGCAGGGAATAAGAAACCGCAGGCGGTGGCTATTCCCTTGCAGAAGGCCGGGAGAAAAAATGCGAATTTGTAAAATGTAGCGTCAGCAAATACGCACTTTCCCGCAATCCGGCAGGGGTTTAAACCCCTGCCTCATAGCGAAAGTCGGTTAAAACCGACTGCTGATTGTGAGGGAAAGCCTTATCGATTTCAGTCCTCTTTTAGAGGACTTTTGCTATGAGACAGGGAATGAATTCCCTGTCGGGCTGTCGGACTTACCAACAATATCGGTGCTGCATTTGATGTTAAGCTGACCCACCGTAATAAAATCAGCCAGTAAGGTGAATTTGACATCAGAAATTATTTATGCTACAATATATACTACATAACAATAAGCAAAATAAATCTCAATAAAAATGCCCTACGAAAAATTAGACATATCAGCCCCAAAACCAGTATTATCTTGGGCAAATCACGCCCTAGGTGAAAAAGAAACCAAGATGACCGCAAACGTAGCATCCTTGCCCTTTGTATTCAAACACGTCGCACTAATGCCCGACGTACATTTAGGAAAAGGCGCTTTAGTCGGTTCAGTAATTGCCACAAAAGAAGCGATTATTCCGGCTGCTGTCGGAGTTGATATTGGTTGCGGGATGGCTGCCATTAAAATGCCATTCAAGGCTCACAAATTAGAAGGTAAACTCAAACAAATTCGCCTCGATATCGAAGCCGCCATTCCCGTGGGATTTGCGGAAAATAAAGAAGTAGAAAAAACAGTCACTAACTGGCAAAAATGGGGCGAGTTTAAGGAACTTCATCAAGGCGTACAGCATCAAAACAATAAAGCCTTAAAACAAATGGGTTCCCTCGGCGGTGGCAATCATTTTATTGAGGTTTGCGTTGATACTGAAAACTTTGTTTGGCTGATGCTGCATTCCGGTTCTCGCGGCATTGGAAATTTGCTCGCACAGCAGCATATCGAGACTGCTAAAGATTTAGCTAAACTGGCAGAAATTAATCTGGCTGACAAAGATTTGGCTTATTTTGTAGCGGGCACGCCGGAGTTTGCGGCTTACTGGCACGATTTGCAATGGGCGCAAGATTATGCTCGTTTTAATCGCGATGTAATGATGAATCGGTTTAAGCGAATTGTGGAAAAGCACGTCGCGGGAGGCAAATCTGTTAAGCCGTTATTAGAGGTGAATTGCCACCACAATTACGCGGAAAAAGAGGTGCATTTTGGCGAAGATGTGTATGTGACTCGCAAGGGTGCTGTACGCGCGGATGTAGAGGATTACGGGATTATTCCGGGTTCGATGGGGGCGAAATCTTTCATTGTTAAAGGGAAGGGAAATGCTGAAAGTTACTGTAGTTGCAGTCACGGTGCGGGGCGCTTGATGTCTCGCACTCAAGCGAAGAATGTATTCACTCTCGATGATTTGGTGCGGCAGACTGAGGGGGTTGAGTGCCGGAAAGATGAGCAATTTTTAGATGAAATTCCGGGGGCTTATAAGCCGATTGATGAGGTGATGAGTCAGCAGGCGGATTTGGTCGAAGTTGTGGCGACGCTGAAGCAGGTGGTTTGTGTCAAGGGGTGACAGAAACTGGTTTATTTGTACTTCTACCTGGAAAGTGCTTTATGGGAAGAGGGGGAAAATCAAGCTGCTGTTGATTTCCCCCCTCTTGACAAACGCTTTGTTTTCTGAAGCTTTTCTCTAACACACCATGTGTCTCGACTCAATTTCTAGCAAGCGTAGCAGTCTTTCATCGCCCTTGGCTTGGGCCGCTTGCTTTCTACGATCGAGAATATTGCAAAGATTCGCCCGGTGCACTTGCGCCACTTCCACAACTGTTGGGTAATAATCCACCCTCGCTGAGGCGCTAGCTGCTGCGACATCGCCAGCTTGAGCATCTCGCTTTTTGGTATAGTTTGGGCCGCCGTATTTTCTGGGGTTGGGAATGTGTCTCGGATACCGATAGTTCCAGTTTTGCCCCCGGTATTTGCCCGCGACTTCGCCTTCCACCATATCAACTGTCGGAATGTCGTACTCGTAGTTTGAACCGCGATAAGTCAGTTTCATATTTTTTGATCCTTATATTTATGGAGATAAAAAGGGCAGTCAGGTCAGGGTTGGTTTTCTTTGCTAAAACTTTTTTAGTTTCTGTATTCAATTATACTGTTTTTTGAGATAAATCGGTTTTATTTACAATAATTAATATTTTGAGGGGGTGACGGCAACAAAAAACCCGCCGCAGCGGGTTTAATGGAGTTGTTGGCTAATTTGAGCAGCACCCGGAGCGAGACTGCTTCGGTTCCCAAGAACTAGCCGACTGTCACCTGATCGGTTTGCACGTTTGTGGCACCTTCTTCAGCAGAGGCGATCGCCACCAACTTGTCGAGAATTGCCTGACTAGGAACTTGACCTTTGAGAACAACGGTGCTGCTGAGCTGAGCTACATAAACAGTCTCGATATCAGCAACTTCTGCATCGGCGTCAAAAGCTAAAGCAACCCGCTTCGCTAAGCCGCTTTCGTCAAAATTTCCGTCTGGGCCGACTTTAGCAGGAGCGATGGATTGTGCTTGTGCTGCTTGCTGTACTACTTGTGCCATCGGTTCAGCCTGGGGTGCAGGCTTTTCGAGTCCGAACAGTCTTTTAAACCAACCCATAGTAGTTGAGTCTCCTGAAAATACACTTTTTACACAATAGCTCTAGAAGTCCAAAAGACTTGTAATTGTTGCAAAACTCAGTGAAATTTCTCACAATGTTTTCCGGCAGACTTTCACAATCTCAAATCTCCTCTGATATCCAGATGTTGATTTTGCTATTTTATGTATAGGACGCTACGCCTTGGATTGCAGCCCAGTAGTCGAAATAGTTCCCACTTTTACCTTGAAAAAACTTCACAGCGCCCCGGAATACATTCCCGGTTTGTTGAACTACCGGGGACATCTCGTGCGGGTAATCGAACTGTGTTCACTGATACAGGGGACGCTAAACCCGCGCTTAATGGGGGTAGCCCTGGATATACGCTGTCAATCTAATTCTTAACTTTTTAGATAATATTGTTCTGCTTCCGACCAATTGAGTTTAAGCAACGAATCATCTCCCCATGTCAGTTTGAGACTGGGCTTAAAGGCTGTCACCCCTAAAGCGCTAATAATTTGCGCTGCGACAGCTTTCGCCAATAGCGGTGGTACAGAATTTCCGACTTGGCGAAAACCGTGCCATTTGGTGACGTGAAATCTAAACCAGTCAGGATAGGAATGCAGTCGCGCAGCTTCTCTGACTGTAATGCACCGAGGGGCGATCGGGTGAATCGGTCTCGGCGAAGTATAAGCCCCCCTCGCCCTGTCGGTTCCGGCCCTGAGTGTGTTGCAAACTCCGTCAGGGTGAAGCTTGTAAAAACGGCTGATCGGCTCTTTTTCGCCGTGTTTGGCCGCCTGAAACCTTTCTATACATTCCTGAGAATGTTTAGTTCGCAAACTACCAGAGAGGATTTGTCGATCGTATTCGCGATCGTAGGAATAATCATCATCCAAACCCTCAATTCCGCGCATTATACTCCCATAAGTGCTGCACTTTCCATACTCCGCCATCACCCAATCTCGATGCAGCAACTCGCTGTACTTTTCCACTTCCGGCAAATCTCCAATCGCATCCCAAACTGTCGGGACAGTAGGTAAATTAATTTTTTTATAGCGTTTAGGAATTTTAATTTTCGGCAGTATCGTAGTTTGCTGAGGGTATTTTGGTAGCTCATAACCTTCTTTGCACCCAATCAAAAACAATCGTTTGCGAGCTTGCGGCACTCCATAGTTAACAGCGTTGAGAACTTGATAATTTTCTTCTACTTTATAGCCACGTTTCATAAAAGAGCTAATTAAAACATTCAGGAGTTCTTTGTGTTCTCCTGATGCAATTCCCGGCACATTTTCCATGACAAAAAACTTGGGTTTTAGCTCCAAAACTAAACGCTGAAAGTGAAAAATTAAAGAATTTCGTGGGTCGTCCACATCACGCTTGCCCATCATGGAGAATCCTTGACAGGGCGAACCGCTGATTACTACGTCTATCTCGCGCCGCCCGATCGCCGATTTTTTCCGAATTTCTGAGCCCGTAAGCTGTGTGACATCTTTGCACAAAATAGAACACAGCGGGAAATTAAACTCGTGTGTGGCGCAGTGAATAGGGTCAATTTCGACTGAGGCAAGTACATCAAATCCTGCTTGTTCAAAGCCCAGGGTCATGCCACCCGCGCCTGCAAATAAATCAACAGCGATCGGTCGCTTTTTCCGATTGCTTGGCATAACATTTCAATAAAAAAGTTGCTTTAATAGAAATTAAGGAAATCAACCGCGTTTTTGGTAATAAATCGTGGGTTTGTCCACGAGCCAGCCACAAAGGAACCAGGTTTATACATAACCTTTCAATACCAAAATTGCTTTAAGAAGCTGTATTTAATTTGACATTTTTCATTATTTCCGCAGCAGCCCGATCGCACACACCCACATCTCCGAGATTTTCGCGCATTTCCCGATAACCCGCCAAAGTTTGCTGGCGTCGATCGGCATTTTGCAGCAATTCCAGTGCATGGTTCACTATATTTTCCGCAGTCGCCTCGTCTTGCAGCAACTCCGGGACGATCGGCTTCATTTGCACCAAATTGGGCGGAGACATAAAAGGAATCGAAAATTTCAGGACGTGGCGAGCAATAATCGCCGTAATCGGACTGACGCGGTAGGCGACAACTTGCGGAACGTCGAGCAAAGCTAGCTCCAGATTAACAGTACCAGATTTAGCGATCGCCAGATCGGCAGCAGCCAAGATTTCCAGAGTTTGATTTTCTAACAAAGTAGCCCGCAAACCGTAATTCTCGATCGCCTGTTCAATTTTGCTGCGGAAAGCTTTGTTAGCAAGCGGAATCCAAAAATGAACTTCCGGCAATTTAGCTTGAATAATTTGAGCTGCCTCAAATATAACCGGCATCAGGTACTTGAGTTCTTGGTGTCTGGAAGCGGGAATTAGGGCGATCGACACCTGTTCCGGCAAAATTCCCAAAGTTTTGCGGGCAACTTCCCGGCTGGGCGCAGATTGCATTCTATCCACCAAAGGATGACCGACCCAACTCACTTGGGCTCCTTTTTTTTGATAATAACTAGCTTCCTCTGGGAAAATTGCCAAAAGTTGGTCGCAAATACTGACAATCAGATCAGTATTGCGAGGAGAAATCGACCAAACCCATTCTTGAGGTGCGATGTACCAAACCACGGGCAAATCAGGCAAACAGCGACGGATATAGCTGCCAATACCGAGATTAGGAGTCAAATAATCAATCAATACAACAGCATCCGGGCGGAAGTTTTTGAGATATTGTTTAGCTTTTTGCTGAACTTTGATTGTGGGCCAAATGTACGGCACTGATTCTATAAGGCCCATAGAACCAATGCCCAAAGTATCGCCTAAAATAGTAGCACCCGCTTCCGCCATACGAGGGCCGCCCAATCCGGTTATTTCTAACTCCAAACCAACGGCGACAGCGTAGCGTTTTAAGGCTGCAACTAACAAAGCTCCTTGCAAATCGCCCGAAACCTCACCAGTGCTGATAAAAATTTTCATATTTTGAATTTATACAGGTGAGATGTTTGCTAATAACTCGGTAACAGCATCATATTGATCGGGCATATTAGCACAGCGTAGCAGTAATTCTAAGTCCAGATCGGGAATGAATGTACTCCGGGCCATCTCCTGATAATTTTCACCTGTTAAGTAATAGATAGATAACTGACTATTTTGCCAAAACCAGACTTCCCGAACGCCCAACCTTTTGTAGAACTCTAGAGTATTTATCCCACCACTGGTAATTACCACTTCAATAGCAATATCTGGGACTATTTTTTGCGTTCCTACATCATAGGAATCATCCGGCTCTTTTCTACCGCCTAATTCTCTGTTACCCAGAGTCGGGGCGCCCTTGCCGTAAAATCGAATCCCATTTGCTCTCATATATGCCTCTAGCAGCATACAGAGAGTTTTCTTGATGATTTCGTGTTCGGGCGAGACAGTCATAATTTGCAGTAGTCGATCGAGATAGAAAAATTTCACACCTCTGAAATCTTTAAAAGCTGCTTCTATCGCTTCAAATTGCTCCCAACTAACATCTGAGAACCTGATGCAGCCATCTGGTTCTGTTTCAGGGGATGTAGATTTGACTGAAGTATATACATTCATAGGGCAACAGTCGCTTAGTTCATAGGTTTATTCTACCTGATTCACTTTTTGCCAGGAATCAAACCTCGCCGCCCTTTGGTTATAGACTGCTGCACAAATCTCTGCAGGTGCTGCAAGTGGGGGTTTTCTGGCAACAAATCCAACTGTTCCAAAGCTTGATTTAGAGTGTAGCCAGAATGGTAGAGAATACGAAAAGTTTTCTTCAAAACTAGCAAATCTTCTGGGGTAAAACCAGCGCGTTCGAGGCCTATTTTGTTGATTGCTCGCACTCTCGAAGGATTTCCCTCGACTAGCATATAAGGAGGTACATCTCGATCGATCCTGCTCAAGCCGCCCACCATAGACAAGCGGCCGATTTGGACAAACTGGTGAACCCCCAAAACACCGCTCAAGCGGGCTTGAGACTCGATTTTAACGTGTCCGGCTAAGGCTACAGCATTGGCGATAATTACTCGATCGGCGATCGCGCAATTGTGTCCCACATGAACATAAGCCATCAATAGATTATGATTGCCAATAGTCGTGCTTTCTCCGGCTCCAGTAGCGCGGTTAATTGTCACGTATTCCCGAATGAGATTGTTGTCGCCAATTTTCACCCTAGTCAGAGAACCCTCGTATTTCAAATCTTGAGGTTCCAAACCAATCGCCGCACCGGGGAAAATTTGATTGCGAGCGCCTATTTCTGTTAGCCCATCGATAATTGCATGAGCGCCAATCTTAGTCTCCGGCCCGATTTTCACTCTTTCCCCAATTACAGCATAAGCTCCCACTTCTACAGTCGGGTGAAGTTCAGCGCGGGGATGAATCACAGCAGTTGGGTGAATCAAAGTAAGCATTTTTCAGTTGTCAGTTGTCAGTTGGCTGTTGTCCGTTGTCTGTTGACTGTTGGCTGTTGTCTGTTGGCTGTTGTCTGTTGGCTGTTGTCTGTTGGCTGTTCTTAGTTATAAATTACCAATTACCCGTTACCAATTCCCCAATTTAATCTACCATCGAAAACGTCAATTCCCCTTCACAAACTTTTTGTCCGTCTACTTCAGCCAGAGCCTGCATTTTTGCAAAGCGGCGGCGTTTTACCCACAGCAATTCTACAGTCATCAGCAACTGATCGCCCGGTACAACCTGACGACGGAACTTGACTTGATCAATTCCGGTAAACATCCACAATCCTTGCTTGATGTCAGGCAACTGAGCCAGAACAATACCGCCAACTTGAGCCATCGCTTCGACAATTAATACTCCAGGCATAATCGGCCGTCCGGGGAAATGCCCTTGAAAATGCGGTTCGTTAAAAGTCACATTTTTAATTCCTACAGCCTTCTCGGACGGCACGTAATCAACAATCTTGTCAACCAGTGCAAAAGGATAGCGATGAGGCAATAATTTCTGAACTTCTTCGAGAGTAAAAGTAGATTTAACCGCTGGAGAATCTTCACCGTTTTTGGTGGAGACGGATTCAGAATTAGCAGTATTGAGGGTGTTAACTTCAGTCAGCGTAGACATTTCTTGAAGAATTTTGAGTGTGGTATTGCAGAAGGCAGAAGTCAGAAGGAAGATGCAATCTTAACAGAATATCACCTTGTTTTTTCCTAACTTTTATCTAGGGTAGCTAGAGCTTCCGATTTCAGGGCTTGGGCGAGTTGGACGTGCAGGTTGTGACTGGCTTTGTAAGCCAAGTAGTGAGCTTTTGGCCAAGTTCCGAGCAGACTGAGGTCGCCTACTAAGTCTAGGATTTTATGGCGCACTGGTTCGTTGGCAAATCTCAAAGGCGGGTTGAGCCAGCCGGATCGATCGCAAACTAGGGCGTTCTCTAGGGTACCACCTTTGATCAAACCTGCTTGTCGCAATTGGTCAACTTGGCGAGCAAGTCCAAAAGTGCGGGCTGGGGCGATCGCGCTAGCAAAACTTTCTGCTTCTGGCGACCAACTGTACCATTGATTGCCGATCGCCTGTTCCTCAAAATCAATTCCGTAACTAAATCGAGTTTCGGCTGAGGGTAAAGCCGCTGCAAAAGCATCCCCGTGGCGCACCCAAATTGGCTGTTCTAGGACGCAGGAGGGAGTGGGGGCTTGCTTCGATTCTTGAGGAACTAAGCCGGTATGGGTGATCGCCTCTACCCAAACCAGAGCCGAACCGTCCAGCAGCGGCACTTCCGGCCCATCAACCTCAATTCGAGCATTATCCGCTCCCATCCCCGCCAAAGCCGCTAATAAATGCTCTACAGTGCGAATTTGAGCATCGATACCTGCCAGTTCAGTTGAAAGTGCAGTCTGAGAAACCGCCTCAATTTTTGCAGGAATTATCGGAGCACCAGGCAAGTCAACTCTGACAAAATAGCGGCCTTCCCCAACCTCCGCAGGCAAAACTCGGACGCGAGTTTGTGTGCCGCTATGCAAACCGATTCCCGACAGTTCAAATTCAGATTTTAAGGTACGTTCAATAGTCATTAGTCATTAGTTAGTAGTCAGTAGTTAGTAGTCAACTGTCAACTGTCAACTGTCATTAGTCAGTAGTTAGTAGTCAACTGCCAACTGCCAACTGCCAACTGCCAACTGCCAACTGTCAACTGTCAACTGTCAACTGTCAACTGTCAACTGCCAACTGCCAACTGTCAACTGTCAACTGTCAACTGCCAACTGCCAACTGTCAACTGTCAACTGCCAACTTAGAATCGTTCACCAATTCCAAAGTGAATTTGATTGTCGCCAGTGTCGTTGATACCGTAATCGATCCGGATCGGCCCTAAAGGAGATTGAATCCGCACGCCGAGGCCGTAACCGTAACCGCTACCGGGCTTTTCGCGGATACCTGCCGGGTCGCCTGGGACATCTTTGCCCGTACCCAAGTCAGTGCCAGCATCCAAAAATAGCGCTCCGCCGAGAAACGAAATAATCGGGAAACGGTACTCAACGCTGGCTTCTAGGAAGCTGCGGCCGGCTCCCATGTCGCCTTCGTCGTATCCGCGCACCGAGTTGGCGCCGCCCAAGGCAAAGGCTTCGTAGGGAGGCAAATCTCCGAATACGGTGCCGCCCCTAAAACTGAATGCCAGGGTTTGAGGGCCGGGGGTAAAGTTAGTGTACTTGACTGGTAGGTACAAGCTGTAGCTGGCCCGCAGGCGGTTTAACAGGATGCTGCCGGAACCTACAGGAATCGATTGTTCCATCCCAAACCTGAGCAGCGAACCGCTAGTGGGGCGGAGGGGGTCGTTGCGCCGATCGCGCACAACACCTGCTTGCAAAGTTGTCAAGTCATCCGAGCCCGAATCGCTAAAACTCAACAGGTTGCCGAGTTCGTCCTCGGACTCGCGCCTGCCTTTGCGATCGGTAATTGAGACTCGCTGGTACTGCAAGCCGACTGAAGCAGTCCACTCAGAATCGGCAAAAGGATTGCGCGACAGGGGACGGGTGAAATTGATGCCGGCCCCGGTGCGATTGATGCGGGGTCGATCGTCGTTGGGCAATCTAACTTCCCGTTCGCCGCCGTCAAAAATCACGCTGATTGATCGTCTTCTAAACGCATTAATCGTATAAGAAGTCCGGTAGGGATCGCCCGCAATCCAGGGATCTGTAAAACTCAAGTCAAACAGATTTTGGCGTTCCCCTATTTGCACCTCCGCGCCCAACTTTTGGTTCCTACCTCTGAAGTTTTGCTGCTGGTAACTCAGCGTACCGAACAAACCCGTCGCAGAACTCAAACCCGCACCCGCCGCCAGAGAACCGGTATTTTTCTCAATGACGTTGACAATTACCCTTGCCTTGCGGGGGTCAGTCGTTCCCGGTTCCAAGGCAAGTCGCACGTCTTCAAAAATTCCCAAACCAAACACCCGTCTCAAATCCCTTTCCGCCTTGGTGCGGTTAAAGATGTCTCCGGGCTTGAGTTCTACTTCGCGGGTAATGACAAACTGACGGGTGTTGCCTCCGATGGGCTGACCCGTGGGATCTGTTGCCTCTCCCTCCTTGTTCAGGAAGCGGACATCAACGGATTCGATCTGGCCTTCTGCCACTACCAGGGTGACAGTGCCGTCGTCTGCTACTTGCGGGGCATCAGTAATTTGGCCCAAAACATAGCCGTTCTCTTGATACCACGCATTAATTTTTTTCACTCCCTCCTCAAAGCGGCGGAGGTTGAGAATTTTGCCGTATTGATCGCGGAAGCTTTCGTCAATTACGCTTTGGGGCAGGACTTGCTGGCCGGTGATTGTCACTCCCTGCAGCACTGGATTTGGCTGGACAATAAAAGTCACCCGGACGCCCAACGGGGTGTCTTCCGGTACTGCCCGCACGTTTCTGAAAAAGCCTGTGGCAAAAATGGCGTTGATGTCTTGTTGCAGTTGGCTGCGGTTGGTCGTGCGTCCTGGTTGGGTGCTGATGACTCGGTAAATTTCGGTTTCCAAGTCTTCCGTCGCCCCGGTGACTGTCACTTCTGCAACTAGCACTTGCGGTTCTGCCGCCCCGGCGGGTGCAGGGGCTTGTCTCGGCTGCGGTGCTGGGCCAGGGGGCAAAGAGGGAACGGTGTTAGCGGGTAGTCCCGTCGGGGCCGGTCTGGGCGTAACTTGGGCGTTTTGAGCGATCGCCCCGGATTCATCTGGTTTCCCTAGCTCTGCTGCGATCCAGGCGGGCATTACCGCCGCTTCCGATGGGGGGAGCGAGCTTTCCTGTTGCGCCTCTGGCAGGGCGTTTTGGCTGCTAGAGGCGGGGGAAGGGTTGGATGCTAGCTCGGGTTTGAGTTCAAGGATCGGAGGTGAAACCGGGGAGGGCGGGTCTGTGACTTGGTTTGGGGGTTCCCGGTCGTTCCCTCCTCTGGCAGGGGCCTCCGCTATTTTTAGGGCTTCCCCTTTGCTGGTTTTAGCGGCTTTGCGGTTTTGAGGAGGGTTTGGGGTTAATTCTGGAAGGGGGCGATCGGGTAATTCGATCGGCGGGGCGGGCCGGGCGGCAGCCAAAGCTTCCTCTGCTGATTCAGAGTAGGATGTTTGGCCGGAAGCAGAATTTGATAACCCGAATGTTGCTGAGGCAGTAAAAACTGCCACCAATACAGCAGATAAACGCATTTTTGTTCACTTTTTTGGGCAATCCACACACCACATTAGTCATTATTCATTAGTCATTAGTCATTAGTTATTTAAGTCGGTGGAATTTCGCGCTGACCGCTAATTGATGACTGTTGACCGCTGATTGCTGACATCGAAAACAGAAGGGTGACAAACTGTGCAATTCTAGCGCATTACCAAGGCCTCTAGACTTTCTGAGCGAGAACCCGTTGCAGAACTTGCTGGTAAGCAGTTTCTACCGATCCTAAGTCGCGGCGGAATCGGTCTTTGTCCATAACACGGGCGTCGGGGTCGGCTTCTGCGTTGTCCCAGAGGCGGCAGGTGTCGGGACTGATTTCGTCGGCGAGGATCAGATTTTGATGTTGGTCGATACCGAATTCTAGTTTGAAGTCTACCAGGGTGATGCCACACTGGCTGAAAAATTCTTTGAGTATTTCGTTAATTTCGCGGGCGGCGATTTCTAGTTGGTCTACTTGTTCGGGGGTGGCTAGCTGCATTAGCAGCAGCCTGTCGCGGGTCAGTAGCGGATCTCCCAAATCGTCGTTTTTGTAATAAAACTCGACCAGCGGCGGATTGACTATTGTGCCCAGGGCGAGTCCGGTTTGCTTGCACAGACTGCCGGCGGCAATGTTTCTGACTACGACTTCCAATGGCAAGATTTGGACGCGACAGACTCGCATTTCGTTGGGGGCCGGTGTGTCGATGAAGTGGGTGGGAATGCCTTTGGCTTCTAGCATCCGAAACAGGTGGGCGGATACGGCGCAGTTGATTTCGCCTTTGCCGACGATGCTGCCGCGTTTCTGAGCGTTAAAGGCTGTGGCGTCGTCTTTGAAGTGGGTCAGCAAAATTTCGCTGTCTTCGGTGGAGTAGAGGATTTTGGCTTTGCCTTCGTAGAGTTTGCGATCGGCTGACATGGCGATTAATAATAAGGTAGATGAGTTTTAGATTTTACCGTAGCTCGATCGGGTGTTATTGGCGAGTTTTTGGATCTCCGCTGCACCGCTCATGCTCTGACCAAGAATTTCTTGATGGTACAAGCTCCCGGATTTATCCGTGGAATCAATCCCAAATCTCAAATCTAAAATCCTCAAGCCCCCGCATTTATCCGTCGGGTCAATCCAAAATCTCAAATCTCAAATCTAAAATCGAATTACGGGCAAGTACGCCTGCAGGTAGATACTGTCATCGACCCCGGCATAAATGATTCTTGACAAAGGACAATAGATATTAAACCTGCTGGGTTCGCGATCCGTGCTGACAAAACCTCGCAAACGAGACGGGCGCTTAAAAAAACATCTAGAAAATGGCTGATTTATGCAAGACAAAAAAATTCATATTCTCTTGGTAGAAGATGATGAGGTTGATGTGATGAACGTCCGGCGAGCTTTCAAAAAAAATAACATCGTCAACCCCCTCTACATTGCTGCCAATGGATTAGAAGCTCTAGCTATATTACGTGGAGAAGGAAAAATAGATCCTCCCATGCCTAAAGCGCGCCGGTTGATTTTGCTGGACTTGAATATGCCGAGAATGAGCGGGATCGAGTTTTTGCAAGAATTGCGACTAGATGAATGTTTGAGGTCGATTCCGGTAATCGTCCTCACAACTTCTAATGAAGATAGAGATAAAGTAAAAGCTTATAATTTGAATGTAGCGGGCTATATTCTTAAACCTGTTACTTTTTCTAACTTTGTGGAAGTGATGGCTACCCTAAACAAATACTGGATGCTGAGCGAAATTCCCTAAAATAGGGAAATTTGAATATTTTTTTTCAAAGAAGATTTATGATTTTTCAGCGATGCAGTTGTTTGAATTCCTTTTTCTCGACAGCAGCTTTTTCGGAGTAATCCACAATTCGGTTTTTATGGACAAAATTCTCACAATTCTGATAGTTGATGACGATGCAGTAGATCGAATGGCGATCAAACGCTCGCTCAAGTCCGCTGGTGTTTCGGCAGAAGTTACTGAGGCAGAAGACTGCGCGGATGCCCTGGTCCAACTCTCGGTCAGCAAAAATTCTACGCAGGCTACCGCGAAACTCTCCCAACAAAATAAATCTCAACCTTTAAGCGAGCTTGAGGAGACAGAACAGGGGCTGCTATTAAATCAAATATTTGAGTGCAAATTTGACTGCGTATTCCTCGACTACGGATTGCCGGACGGAGACGGACTGAGTTTGGTAAAACATCTACGAGAAGCGGGACTGAAAGTTCCCTTAATTGTACTCACAGGTCAAGGCGACGAACAAATTGCTGTGGAATTGATGAAGGCAGGAGCTTCTGATTATATCGCTAAAAATAAGCTTTCTCCCGAAAGTTTGTCTCGCAGTTTGTCCAATGCGATGCGGGTTTACCGCGCCGAATTTCAGGCGTTTCATACCAGTCAAAAGCTTAAGGAAAGCGAAGAACGGTACAGGTTAGTTTTAGAGGGAGTGAACGACGGAATTTGGGATTGGGATTTAAGTAAAAATGAGGTTTATTGGAACGATCGCCTTTTGGAAATTATCGGTTTGTCGCGCAAGCAATTTGGCAGGACTATGGAAGCTCTATATAACCGCCTGCACCCGGATGACAAGGAGGGAATTGTCGCGGCGATCGCAGCTCACTTGGAACAAGAAATAGATTACAATGTAGAATTTCGGCTGCTGCACTCAAACGGTGTTTACCGCTACTGCACTTCTCAGGGAAAAGCTCAGCGCAATTCCCAAGGAAAACCGCTGCGAATGGCCGGTATGATTAGCGATATTACTGAGCGGAAACAGGCGGAAGATGCTCTGGAAAGGGAACGGCAGCAACTGAGACAAATTATTACTTGCGTGCCTGTAGCAATGGCGATGTTAGATACACAAATGCGCTATATGGCTAACTCTAAAAAATGGGTTAGTCAATTTAATTTGGGCTTGCCGTCCCTAAATAATCTCAGCCATTACGAATTGTTTCCAGATACGCCGAATCGCTGGAAAGTAATGTACCAAGAAGTGCTCCAAGGCAAGGTAGTTTCTGTCAGCGAAGATGCTTGGGAACGAGCAGACGGCTCTGTTATCTATCTGCGCTGGGCCGCTCACCCTTGGTACAATCCAGACGGTAAAGTAGGGGGAATTGTGATGGTTGCCGACAAGATTAATGAGTTGGTGGAAGCGCGCGAAACTGCCTTAGAAGCTAGCCGGGTGAAGTCGCAATTCTTGGCGAACATGAGTCACGAAATTCGCACTCCGATGAATGGGGTTTTGGCAATGGCTCAATTGCTGCTGCGCGCTCCTCTGGAACAGAAACAGCGGGACTGTGCTCAGACGATTTACCGCAGTGCTGAACATTTGCTAAATGTTATTAATGATATTCTCGATTTCTCTAAGATTGAAGCTGGAGAGATGCGGCTGGAAAAGGCTAATTTTGATTTGGATACTTGCGTTGAGTCGGTGATAGAAATTATAGCGCATTTGGCAGAAGAAAAAGGTATTGAATTGAATATTTTAGTTGACAGCTCAGTGCCGAAAAAGTTGGTGGGCGACTCGGGAAGATTAAAGCAAGTTTTGCTGAATTTAACGGGTAATGCCATAAAGTTTACGGATCGCGGTCAAGTTTTAGTTCACGTAACGGTGAAACAAGGCAACCGAATGGCAGAGGGTAGACAAGGGGCAAGATTGCTATTTTCCGTCCGAGATACTGGCATTGGAATTTCGGCCCAGGGGCAAACAAAGTTGTTCCAATCTTTTTCTCAGGTAGACGATTCTCCTACTAGGCCTTACGGCGGGACGGGTTTAGGTTTGGCTATTTGCAAGCAGTTAGTGGAGATGATGGGAGGGGAGATTGGAGTCCGCAGTTTGCTAGGCAGCGGTGCTACTTTTTGGTTTACTGTACCTTTGGAAAAACAGTTGCCAGTTGAGCCTCATGATCCCGAACTAGCGGGCAAGAAGTTATTAGTAATCTCTGGAAGCGCTTTGAGGAGGGCAGCGGTGCGCTCGCTCGCTCAAAGTTGGGGTGCCCGCTGCGACGAGGCAGAAACTGCTGCTGAGGCTTGGAGTTGGTTGAAAAATACCCAGGGTGGGATTTCTCAGAATTCGGGAGAGGGGGGAAAAAGCTGGGATGTGGTGCTGGTGGACTTGCAAATGCCGGAGTTGGATGCGGAGGAATTTGCTAGGAAAGTGCGATCGACCTCGACATTTGGCTCGTTAATCGCCATGACTGCTTTGCGGGAACAGCCGAAGGCTGAATCGCTTTGCAGTCGAGGTTTTAACGGATATTTGATCGAGCCGGTGCGACCAAGCCGCCTGCTTGAGGCAATGCTTGCGCCGGTGAAGGGAACGGGAGATTTTGGGAGAGTGGAGGCTGCTAATACTTACAAGTTGCCACCAGTTAATACTCAATATGTTACTCCCAATTTGCTGTCATCGCTAAGGATTTTGGTGGCGGAAGACCACCCAATCAATCAACAAGTTCTTGTCGAACAATTGGCAGTTTTAGGCTATCAAGCTGACTGCGTGGTCAACGGTCAAGAAGCGCTGGATTTGCTGGCAAAAAAAAGCTATGATTTAGTGCTGATGGACTGTCAAATGCCGATACTTGATGGTTACAAAACGGCGCAAAAGTTGAGGCAAATTGAAGGAAGAGATCGGCATACTTTTGTGATGGCTTTAACGGCTCATGCTATGCCGGGTGAACGAGAAAAGTGTCTGGCAGCGGGGATGGATGATTATCTCAGTAAACCTGTAGATTTAGATGCTTTGGCGGCGGCTCTGAAAAAGTATGAAGCCCTAAATGTTCAGGGTGACAATAAGTATGGAGTTAAAAGTATAAATTCGGCAAATAAATCTCAATTAGCAACAAATTATACAGAAGTTATGGAAAAAGCGCAGGTTGTGGCTGGGCCGACACCAAGGGCGATCGCACCTCAAACTTGGGAACATATAGACTACGACGGACTGTTCGACAAGAGCAGATTGGAGCAACTCGGACGAGTTAATATTAAATTGCCAGAGCGACTTTTGCAAGCTTTTGTGGCAGGCGCGCAAGCTGATGTAGCTGCTGCCAAAATAGCCGTAGAAGCTAAAGATTGGCAAGCTGTGGAATATCAAGCCCACCGTCTCAAAGGAACTTCTGCTAATGTAGGAGTTGCTCTGATGTCGGATTTGGCCGCACAATTGGAGCATCAAGCGCGAAGCTTTCAATCTGAATCACCAGATGTGGAATTGTTAAATATTGAGAGGGTTGAGAACATATTAGTAAGTTTGTTCAGTCATCTAGCTAGGGTTCAAAAATTTGTGGAAACACGAATATTTGGTTAATATCTTACTCGATCATAGTTGCTCGTAGTCGGCAATTAAAATCGCCATTACAAAAACGAAGTTTCTCTCTAAGAAACTAAGAAATAGAGCGGTAAGGTACGGAGTGTCCATCCTAAATAGAAAAAATCTAGGAAAATCTTCTTTCTTTCGTCACTCCGTGTTCTCTGCGGTTAATTAAAAATAATAATTAATTTAGCTATGAATTACGATACCAGTACAAACACTATTTTAGATAGCAATTTATTAAAAAACGATGAAAAAATGCTAACGCCTTTGAGGGTTTTTGCTCGGGAAGTTTTATTGTATGAAAACGAGGCTATCTCTGAGCAATATTCTGTAAATGTTGTGCCGTACCCGCAAGATGAAAACAATAATTTATGTGTTGACAATCTCCTAGCAAAAGTGGCTCGCTGCTGTCGCGAAAGCAAGGTGGGCAAAAAATTACCGACGGCTTTTTACGTTCACGTTTCGGCTTTACAGACACTCCACCCTGTCCTCGGTATCTACGAAAATTGTGCCAGACACACTCTCGAAAATATTGATAAAGCAACTTTAGTGAAATTTTTGCTCCATCAACCTAAAATATCTTATCTTTTTTACCCTGATTTCGATACTGACGCTCATCCTGCTTTGCAAACCAGCATCCAAATTAATCTAGCAACAGGGGAAGTTAAATATTTCGATTACAGCAACAGCGAAAATCCTCCTGTTTTGCACCGTAAGGAAACTTTTGTAGCTGCCGATTATCCCAATTACGAAAAGTTTGCAAGGCTGACTCGCTGCGAGGAAAAGTGGGGGCTGCTTGATAACACTAGCGTGATCGGCACTCGCGAGGGTTGGCTCAAATATTTGGGATATTGCGGTGTAGACATCCAAGATCATACTGTTGTCGAGCGTTTGAAACAGGAGAATAGTGAGCTATCAATTCCTAAGATCGAGCGACACAAAGCTGCAATGGTACGCAACTCGCTTTCTAAACCTCTGCGTCTGGTTTTAGAAGCTGATTTAGTGAGGGACGGGGCGACTTTTTTTGATTACGGTTGCGGTTACGGTGGGGATGTTAAATATATTGCACAAGAGGGTTATGCTATTTCTGGTTGGGACCCATACTATCAGCCGGATACTCCGCGAATTTGTGCTGATATTGTGAATATTGGTTATGTGATTAATGTGATTGAATCTTTGGCGGAACGCCGAGAAGCGTTGCTGAATGCTTGGGAATTAACTAAGAATTTATTAGTTGTGGCGGCTCAGGTTTTGATTGATGATAGCGATCGAGGTCAAATTGCTTATGGGGATGGGGTGATTACTTCTCGGAATACTTTTCAGAAGTATTACGAACAAGAAGAGTTGAAGGTTTATATTGACCAAGTTTTGAATGTTGATGCGATTCCCGTGGCTTTGGGGATTTATTTTGTGTTTCGGGATGCTGCGGAGGGTGAAGGTTTTCGCGCTTCTCGGTTTCGATCGCACTTATCGACTCCCAGGGTGCGATCGCAAGTTAAGCATTTTGAAGATTATGCGGAAATGTTGGCTCCTTTGATGGCTTTTGTGAGCGATCGAGGCCGGCTTCCGGTTAAAGGCGAACTAGCGGAAGAATCGGCGATTAAGGGGGAATTTCACAGTTTTAATCGCGCTTGGAGGGTGATTTTGCAAGCAACGGATGCGGATGATTGGGAGAGAATCGCCGACAAGCGCCGCCAGGATTTGCTAGTATATCTCGCTCTCAATGGTTTGGGAGAGCGGCCTTCAATGCGCCGACTCCCGGCTCAAATCCGCAACGACATCAAAGGTTTGTTTGACAATTATCAAAAAGCTTGCACTTTGGCAGATTTAATGTTATACAGTTTGGGCAAACCTGATATTGTTGCCGATTGCTGTGAAGATAGTGCGATCGGCTACAAACAGCATGGTTCCCTGTCAGTTCACGTCTCTGCATTAGAAGAACTCGACCCTTTGCTCAGGCTCTACGAAGGCTGCGCCAACCGCACAATCGGCAGGCTTGACGGCGCGACAATAATCAAATTTTACGCTCGCAAACCTCAAATTTCCTATTTATTTTATCCAGATTTTGACACTAACCCGCATCCAGCCCTTCACACTTCGATGCACATCGATTTGCGCGACCTTTCTGTGAGCTATCAAGACTATTCTGATGTGTATAATCCGCCAATTTTAGTTAGAAAAGAAGCTTTTGTTACTGCTAGTTATCCCCATTACGACAAGTTTGCGAAACTCACCCGCCAAGAAGAAAAGTTAGGGATTCTAGATCGTGGCGTAGTTAAAAAGCATCGGGAATGGGTGAAGTGTTTGGAGGAAAATTGCGTTAAAATTAAGGATCATAAGTTGTTTTGGCGATCGAATGCTGACCCAGAAAAATTGAAAATGCTGCAAAAAGCTGCGTCGGAACGTCACCAGAAAAAGATTGAGTTTAATGCAGGAAAGATTGAACAAACCGCAGAGAGCGCAGAGGATGGAAAAGAAGAGGGAGAGGAATAGGAATATTTATGGAAGCGAAGTATGATTTTAGTTAGGGTACGCCCGAGGCGATCTATCTAACATTACCTCGGAAAACTCGGATCTCAGCTATTACAAGTGTGACGTTCAAACGTGAAGTTATGATTAATCTACGCTCCGCGACTTCCGCTGATTTGGATCTGTTACGACACTAGGATGAGCAACCTCACGTAATTTCGTCAGATCCTAACGATGACTGGGCTTGGGAGGTGGAACTTGAGCGCGCGCCCGATTGGAGAGAACAATTGATTGCTGAAATTGATGGTCGTCCCATCGGATTTATCCAAATCATCGATCCGGCACGCGAGGAGACCAACTATTGGGGTGATGTGGCGGCGGATCTTCGTGCTATTGACATTTGGATTGGGCAAGAAGCTGATTTAGGCAAAGGCTATGGAACACAAATGATGCAGCTTGCAATTGTCAGATGTTTCGCAGATCCGGCGGTGAAGGCTGTCCTCGTCGATCCGCTTGCCAATAATACTCGGGCCCACAACTTCTATGAACGTCTTGGCTTTCAATTTATCGAGTACCGAAAGTTCGGTGATGATGATTGCTTCGTTTATCGCCTGAACCGAGTAGATTGACACTATGAATTGATCTCGCATTGCTCTAGCAGCAGTCCGTGAGCGATCGCACAAATCTACAAGTTATTTTTTGAGCCGTGATTTGAAAATATTAGATGATCCTTACAGTACCTTTCGATTTATTTCGGGCAGTGTGTGGAGTAGAGATCGCCTAAAATCCATAAACCGCCGAAAATTTAAACCCCCTTCCTAGACTGAAAATCGTTTTTTGCAAAAAGCTTTAACAAATATATGTAAAACTTTAGCCCCAAAATTGGTATCATCTAAAGTTTGAGAAATGGATATTTTTATGAGCTACAATGAATCGAAAAAGATTTACGCTGCATACGAAGCATTTATACGTTCACTAAGTGAGAAGTCTAATATTTTTTGTTCAGAGATATGGGCTGGTCTCGGTTTAGCTATTTTATCCCGTGTGATTGGAGTTGTTGGGATAATTATTAGTTTGTTATTGCTGGCTTTTACACTATTAGCAATAGTTCCATTAATTGTTCCATTGAGCGTGTTTTTAATATGTGCAATGATTGCGTTTTTTATTGAATGGATGGCAGAGTTCACAACGAAAAATCAGAAGCCAAATGTGATTAATGTAGCAATATGTTCTAAAGAACAAGTCATTTATCAATCTCGGAGTTACCGTCAAGATGTCTATTATCTCCATGTGTATATTAAGAGTGGCTATAGAGTTGATTCAAAAGGGAAAAAAACTATGTTGCCAAAATTCAAGGAAGAGAACCCAAACTTCAAAGGAAAGTTTCGATTTCAAGTAAATCCTTATTTGTGGGAGGATTTGCAACTAGATGAAGAAGTTGAACTCATTACCACCAATTGTTGCTATGTATTTGACAAACTTGTAAATATACTCAGCACAGATAATCCTAAATATCCTCACATATTTTAATATCTAAAGCCCTTAGCTGCGAGTGAGTTCAGCTAGTATATCGCAGAGTTCGCTCCATCAAAGTTATCGTTTGAAGCGCAGTTCAGAGAACTAGAAATGATCGGTTTCGTTGTTGAGTCCAGAGAAGTTATCGTCGATCGCCCGATCATAAATAATTGTTAAGAGATCGGGCATAACAAATCATTGGATCGGACAAAATTGTGATATTTTTAGGTTTAGTTGGAGTGATAGTTATGGGAATCAGCAGCGAAGACAGAGACACCCTCGAATGCCTAGAGCAAGAGCTATGGCGTCAAGAAACTCGCCTTGACAAGCAGCGCATGAATGAACTCCTCGCACCGGACTTCTTTGAATTTGGACGTTCTGGACGTGTCTGGCAAAGACAAGATACACTTGTGGCAGAGCCTTCATCAATAGATGTCATCTTTCCGCTACCTGAATTTCACATTCGCCTGCTCGATGAGAACATTGTTCAGGTTACCTATGACAGTGCATTTATTTATGACGGCGTTGTTGAACATACACACAGAAGCTCTATTTGGTCGCGAACGGCAAGCGGTTGGGTACTTCGCTTTCATCAGGGTACACCGTTTCAACCTTGACTACTCTCAGCACTCGGATCACAACGATGAATGCCATTACCTATAGACATCCAGAATTTGGGGATGAACACTAAATCAGTGCTTGTATGTGGGCTGCTGCGGATCTATGGGAACTTACAGATGGAACACCAGAAAGTGTTGCTGAATGGAAAAAAATTTCTGACCTAGAAGAATTAAGAGCCAGAATTTTGAGTAGCGAGAAAAGGCTAGTCGCTAGGTGGAGTGGGATTATTGTTGGTTTTATTGCATTTCAGAGAGGGAATCATCTGTCATTGTTGTTCGTCCGAAGAGAATTTGGTGGGCAAGGAATCGGTAGAGAACTATTCACTCGATGCAGCAACGATATTGAGGAAATCACGGTTAACTACAAAGAAGATGGAAAAAAGCTTCAGATTGAAGCAGTTGAGCGTGGTTAGGATTGCTATAATAGACCTCTTGCAAAAAAAATCTATCTTAGAATTAAAGGTTTTGAGTGTTAGACCTGAGAGCCAACTCATAATTGTCAAGTGCTGATATAACCTGCAATCTGCTCTAATTAAGCAAAACTTTTGATTATAGCATAAAATTATTTTGCAAGAGGTCTAATGACCTGAGCGATGGTTAGAGTCGATAAAAAGTAGCATGGAAAGAGAGTCAGCACCCCGCTTTAATTTTAGGCGGTTAAAACCGCTATCTCGCTTTCCTCTGAACTCTCGCATAGACTGAGTTTCCAGCTTCGGAGGTTTTCTCATGAAAATAATTTGGGAAAGAATTGATAATTGGCTGGCAGCCAATGCACCTGAAGTGCTGAAAAGTCTCAGACCGGGCGCTACTGATGAGGAGATTGATCGAGCAGAAGCATTCTTTGGTGTAGAGTTTCCCGAAGATTTCAAGCTGTCTTACCGCGTGCATAACGGTCAGGATGAAGAATCTTATTCCCTGTTCCCCAACTTGAAGTTCCTCTCTCTCCAAAGCGCGATCGAAATATCTGAAAAATGGCAGGATTATTCAGACGATAATTTTAGGTGCGATGGTGACGACATTTTTGAAGGAATCTGGAAGGGTTGGTGGAACCAGAATTGGATTCCATTCACAAACGAAAGCAATGGTGCTTGCGAATGCGTAGATTTAGCCCCAGCAGCAGGCGGAAATGTTGGACAAGTCATTATTGTTGAGTGGCAGGAACCTACTAGAGGGCTTATTGCACCTAATTTTCGAGTTTATATGGAGAACTTTGCAGATGCACTAGAACGAGGAGAATATCGGTTCTCTGAGGATGGTTATGGGTTAGTCGATCTAGTGGACTTTGAAATATTGATGCAGAAACATAATTGAAAGGCCCCAACAAGTAGCACAGGCTGTGGCAGTAGTTTGAAAACGATCGTTTTTTGTGAATAACGTATTGACATTGTAAATACATTTTACCTATACTAGGGAGCATGAATGTATACTTCGTGCTCAATGGCATTACCTTTGTATGGGACGAGGGAAAAGCGCGGATAAATCCCACGAATCATGATGGGGTTACTTTTCAACAAGCTGCTGAATCCTTCTTTGACCCATTTCTAGTTGTCGTTGATGCCAGCCGCAATGAGGAAGCGCGTGAGGCTGTGATTGGGCTAGATAGTCGGTGGAATCTACTGTATGTGGTTCACATTGAGCGTGAAGAAAATGTCATTCGGATTATTTCAGCACGTAAAGCAACTCGTCAGGAGAGGGCAGAGTATGAAGGTTGAAGCATTAAAGCAGCGATTAAACCGCAACCGTCCAATGACTAGCGTGACGATTCGTATGCCCGAAGATGTTGTGGAAGATTTAAAAAAAGTTGCACCATTGTTGGGTTTTTCGGGTTATCAGCCATTAATTCGTGCTTATATCGGTCAAGGTTTGCGCGTTGATTTAGAACGATTTGAGAGCGAGAAAGTAACAGCCTTAGTAGCAAGTTTGAAGCGTCGAGGTGTCAGCGATGCAGTGATTGATGAGGCATTAAAGGAAGTCGTTCATGCTGAGTCCTGTTAATTGTGTCGAGCCAGCAGTACAAAAAGGCGATCGATCTAACATTCAGATAGCTAACACGACACGGTATCTCATTACGCAAGTCACTGCCTCATGAACGCAGACGCTATGAACAATACCTCAAAAACCGACTGGGCTAGAATCGACGAAATGAGCGATAAAGATATCGATACCTCCGATATTCCACCGCTGTCGGAGGAGTTCTTTCATCGCCGATTAAAACTGTACAAATCCGCATTCGGACGATCGACCATTAATGAAAATATTCCCTGCTCGCATTCATATTCTGCTTGCCAGTCAAGCTCCCGTCGGACTAATCATTCGACGCGGCCCGTCGAAGCAGGTTGCAACAATGCTATGGGATCGACAATGCGATCGATTCCAACTGGGACAATGGTTAAAGGGACGCATCTACGAACGCCGGAGTGACCTCTCACCCGACGGCAAATATCTGATTTACTTCGCGATGAATGGTCGCTGGCAATCGGAGGCCTGTGGTGCCTGGACTGCGATTTCACAAGCACCATACCTCAAAGCGATCGCCATCTTCCCCAAGGGGGATTGTTGGAATGGGGGTGGTCTGTGGACGAGCCAAGCCACCTACTGGCTCAACGACGGCTACTACGGCCACCAGATATTGCGGGATACTTCGACAGTCCGTCGCGACACCACCTACGCCCCAACCTGCAATTATGGCAACAACGAGTGTCTCGGCGTCTATTACCCTCGACTTTTACGCGATGGTTGGCAACTGGTCGATCGCGTACAGTTCGGCAAAGGGAAAGACCAACATATCTTTGAAAAATCGATCGGCAACGGCTGGATACTCCGCAAAATCGCCCATGCCGAGAGCGATCACCCAGAGGGGAAAGGCTGTTATTGGGATGAACATTCACTAATTAATCGGGCTACTAATGCCACGATTAGTTATCCCCAATGGGAGTGGGCAGACCTGGATGGCAAACGGCTAGTCTGGGCGGCTGAAGGCAACCTCTATGCGGCAGAGATAACAGCGGAAGGATTAACCAACGTTGTCCTATTATTTGATTTTAATGATATGCAATTTCAGCCGATCGCTGCGCCATACTGAATCATCATCCATTTTTAACTGGATACCGATAACCGAACTTAAACCGCTATATGTCTATATCCATAACTTCTAGTTTGGTATCTCCGATTCTTTCGGAGTTAAAATTGATATCTCTTGCTGTCATAAAACGATAAATACTAAAAACAAAAGAAAGAATAGAAGTCCTCACTAAAAAATCCAACAAGGTTCGTAGTGAGGACTTTAGCCCTAATTAAGCAAACTTAATCTTCAAATAATCCTCCTCCATCTTCGCCCCCGAAGGTTGGAGCGCCGCTAAAGCTTGCGGCAACACCAAATTACGGCGGTGATTGCCAATCCGAACATTCAACTCATCTCCCGTTTTGCTCAACTGGATCTGATCCTTAGCAATTCCGGGCAAATACAGTTCAAGACTATATTGATTGTTTTCCTGCACGATCTTAATCGTATTTTCTTTGTAATAAACTTGACTTGGATCTTCGTCTTTGTAAAGAGTTTCTTTCAACCGTTCCAAAGCTGCCAAACCGCACATTTCTTCAGAATAAAGTGGCACCTCCTTAACTGGCAGCGGCATAAAATCTGAGTGAATTTCCTGACGGTACTGTTCCTGGCTTTCTTTCCACCGTTTAAAAAATGGGTCTGTTACTTCTGCAGGAATAATCCGGTTAGCTACTACTAAATCAGTGGCTACATTGTATAAACTCAAATAGGCATGAGCGCGCAGAGACTCTTTAATTACCATTTTTTCGGGATTGGTAACTAACCTTACCGAAGTCACAGTATTGTCAGTTAAAACCTTTTCCAAAGCTTCGATTTGTTCGTAAAATTCGTAAGGTGCATCCATCACCTCTTTGTCTGGCAAAGAAAAACCCGCAATTGGTCTAAAAATAGGTTCAACTAAAGGCCGAAGGGCGGCTGATATGCCTTGGAGAGGCTTGTAAAATTTTCTCATGTACCAGCCGCCAACTTCCGGCAAACTTAGCAGTCTCAATGCTGTGCCAGTCGGAGCAGAATCGATAATTAAAACATCAAATTCGCCTTCGTCGTAATGTCGCTTCATTCGCACCAAACCGAAGATTTCATCCATTCCTGGCAAGATGGCTAATTCTTCAGCTTGCACCCCTTCGAGCCCCTGCGCTCGCAAGACTTGAGTAATGTAGCGCTTAACTGCTCCCCAATTGCCTTCTAATTCCCTGAGAGCGTCTAATTCTGCTCCCCACAAATTCGGTTTCACCAGCCGCGAATCGTGTCCGAGTTCCATGTCAAAGCTGTCGGCTAAGGAGTGAGCCGGATCTGTACTCAGCACTAGGGTTTTGTATCCCAATTCGGCACATCGCAGCCCAGTCGCAGCGGCTACGGAGGTTTTGCCCACGCCGCCTTTTCCAGTCATTAATATTAAGCGCATTGATTGTTTAGCTCGCCTGAAAATTCTTTACTTCTTTATTGTAACGTTCTGTAACAAAGATTAATTTAGTGGGCGCTTAATTTTGGCGACAAGCACCCGCCGGACATACCACATTTCCCGTAATACACGAAATTGCTGCCATGTCAACATCAGTTAAAATTACTTATCTCAGATATCAATTGCAACACATAAAAATCCATCAGCGTTCATCTGTGTTTATCTGCTAACATCTGCGGTTAAAAAAGGGATCTCGCTCTTGAAACACCATCTTTTATTGCTAACAAACCTAAGCCAAATTCTCAAACATTAGTTTTCACCGAAAATACAAGCTGTTTGAGTACATCCAACCGCGAACAGTTCCAGTAATCGATGTGAGAAACAATTAAACCGTCGCTGTTGATTTTGAGTTCGCTCCTACCGGCGATCGCCATTTTCGGCTTCCAAGGTAGCGGTGCGATCCAGCTCAGAGTCCAGCGAGTTTCTATAGTATCTACCGACTGCGAAATCCCGTGCAAATCGAGATTTACATCCTGAAAAAAAGTCCCAATAAACCCGATCATTTTGCGGTAGCGCTCGACTCCTGTAAATCGATTCACCGGATCTTCAAAATAAACATCTTTTGCATAGATGCTGTAAGTCTGATTATCGGGAAATCTTTGATAATCGTCTTTGAGAATTTCAATAATATCCATTTCGAGCGATCGTTATTCTTCTATTATTAGAATATAATTTTAACACAATAGATATAAAATCCGCAAATCTTGTCCAAATTGTGATATTATATCATGTTATTTCCTGCCTTGCAAACTTTCAACTTAACATCACAACTATGATCGACCTCTACACTTTTACCACTCCAAACGGCCGCAAAGTCTCGATCATGCTCGAAGAAATAGGTTTACCCTACAACGTGCACGTCATAGACATCACAAAAAACGACCAATTTAGCCCAGAGTTCATTGCCATCAACCCCAACAGCAAAATTCCGGCGATAGTCGATCGAGATAACGGCATCACCCTCTTCGAGTCCGGCGCTATTCTGATCTATCTTGCCGAAAAAAGCGGCAAATTTCTGCCCACAGACAAACAAAAATACTTTCAAGTTATGCAGTGGCTGATGTTTCAAATGGCCAGCGTCGGCCCGATGTTTGGTCAGCTAAACCACTTCAAACGCTTTGCACCCGAACAAATTCCCTATGCGATTGGGCGCTACGAAAAAGAAACCTTGCGCCTCTACGGAGTATTAGACACTCAACTAGCAAAATATGAATATATCTGCGGCGACTATTCTATTGCCGACATTGCTATCTATCCCTGGGTTGCTATTTACGAATTTCAAGGATTAACCCTCGACAACCACCCCCACCTCAAACGTTGGGTAGAAACCTTGCAGAAACGTCCCGCAGTTGAGCGCGGAATGGCTGTTCCATCATTATAAACCCCCCATCTAAATTGTATTTTCGGGCGGGCTAGAAGCCCACCCCACAAGCAAATGGACTTTTGTGGAACCGGCTTCTAGCCCGTTCTTACGAAATAGCGGGCGGGCTAGAAGCCCACCCTATAAGCAAATTGACTGGTTGTGGAACGGGCTTCTAGCCCGTTCAAAAAAAGCCCTCAAACTCAATCGGCGAAATGCTTAATAATCGCCTCAGCAAACTCCGAACACTTCAACTCAGGCACCGGAGGCTCCATCAACCTCGCCAAATCGTAAGTAACTTCACCATTAGAAATTGCCGCTCCCAAACCCTTCTTAATCAAGTCTGCTGCTTCCTGCCATCCCATGTATTCTAACATCATCACCCCGGACAAAATCAGGGAACCGGGATTGACTTTATCCAAACCAGCGTGTTTCGGTGCAGTGCCGTGAGTGGCCTCAAAAACTGCACATTCATCACCAATATTCGCACCGGGGCCCATGCCCAATCCACCGACAATGGCGGCGGCCGCATCGGACAAATAATCCCCGTTTAGATTCATTGTCGCCAAAATCGAATACTCGGCCGGTCGGGTTTGAATTTGTTGGAAAATACTGTCAGCAATTCGGTCGTTGACCATGATTTTTTCTTTCCACTGGCCGCTGCCGTGACTGTCCCAAATTGCAAACAGAACGTCGGCTACTTCTTGACGAATTTTGGCTTGTTTTTCGGGGGTCAAAGCATCGTATCCCGGGTCTATTTGGCGAGCATTATCTTCTAAGCTAATGTCGGGATTTTTTTCTTTGTTGCCCAGAATCCAAGACTCTCTTTCAGTTACGCACTGTTCGCGAAATTCGGTGGTTGCTAATTCGTAACCCCAATCTCGGAAAGCTCCTTCAGTATATTTCATGATGTTGCCTTTGTGCACCAAAGTCACTTGCTGCTTATCTTTTGGCAACCGTAAAGCGTGGGTAATGGCCCGCCGTACTAAACGCTGAGAACCTGTTTTGCTAATGGGTTTAATTCCGATTCCCGAATCGAGGCGAATTTGTTTTTTGCCATGTTCTGGTGTTGCTGGAATTAGCTCATTATTGAGGAATTCAATCAATTTTTTGCCAATTTCGCTGCCTTTAGCCCATTCAATTCCGAGGTAAATATCTTCTGTATTTTCCCGGTAAATAATTACATCTAGGAGTTCAGGAGTTTTGTGTAGCGATGGTGTTCCAGCATAATATTTGCAGGGCCGCACGCAGGCGTAAAGGTCAAAGATTTGCCGCAAAGCTACGTTTAGTGATCGAATTCCGCCCCCGATTGGGGTTGTCAGTGGCCCTTTGATGGCGACTCCGTATTCTTTGATGGCGTCTAAGGAATCCTGGGGCAGATATTGGTAAGTACCGTAGACATCGCAAGCTTCGTCGCCTACATAGATTTTAAACCAGTTGATTTTTCGATCGCCACCGTAAGCCTTTTCTACCGCAGCATCCATGACTTTCTGGGATGCAGGCCACAAGTCAACGCCGGTACCGTCGCCGCGAATGAAGGGAATAATCGGGTCATTGGGGACGATCGGCGAACCGTCTTTGAAAGTAATTTTAGAACCTGTTGTTGGGGCTACAATTTTTTCGTACATATCTTAACAGCGCGGATAGGAATGTTCCCTATTTTGCCACGATTGTCTGCCTAAACCTCAATCAATCCTAAATATTTGTATAAATTTTTGATAACTTGATTTTTAACCGTAGATAATAGCAGATAAACGCAGATAAACGCAGATGTCTGCATTTATCTATGATTTTATTCTTTTTGCATATTCTTCTTCACTATCCATAAAATACACCAGATGACTATAATCACCACAACTATTTTGGAAATCGGCCCGAGATAATCCTCTACAAGTGTATAATTTTCCCCTAGTTTATATCCGGCAAAGGTCAGAAAACTTACCCATAAAAGAGTGCCGCCTGTTGAGTAGATTAAAAAAGGAATTAAAGGCATATTATTGATGCCAGCGGGCAGAGAAATTAGGGTACGAACTCCCGGTACGAGGCGACACAAAAACACGGCTTTGTTGCCGTGTCTATTAAACCATCTATTTGCTTTGTCAATATCGGCGCCCGATACTGTGATCCACTTCCCGTATTTATCGGCTAAATTCCTCAAGCGTTCTTCGCTCAATAATTTACCAGCATAGTACCAGGGAAGCGCCCCCAGAACTGTACCGATTACTCCTGCTGCGATCGCCGGTGAAAACTCCATTCTGTTCTGGAATACCGTGAATCCTGCCAGCGGCATAATCAATTCTGAGGGTATGGGGGGGAAAAGATTTTCTAAAAACATCAACAGCCCTATTCCGAAATAGCCCATAGACTGCATTGTGTTAGTTATCCATTCAACCATTTTGATTCCCTAATTTGGTAAGAAGAAGTCATTAGTCATTAGTCATTGCTCGTTCCCAGGCACAGCCGGGGAACACATATCTAAAGGCTCTGCCTCGACTCCCCTTGAGGGAGGCAGAGCCTCCTTGTATTCATTCCCAGGCCGAGTCCGGGAACGAGAATACTATGATTAAGTGCCCGAAGTCCAAGAGTTTGTGTACTCAATTTGTTCGGCAGTCAAAGTATCAATGTGAATACCCATTGCTTCCAATTTGAGACGGGCAATTTCTTTGTCAACTTCCACGGGAATTGAGTGAATACCAGGCTCTAGTTTGCCTTTGTTAGTAACTAGATATTCGCAGGCTAAAGCTTGGTTAGCAAAGCTCATATCCATCACGGCACTGGGGTGTCCTTCGGCTGCTGCCAAGTTGATCAAACGACCTTCGCCCAACACAATAATCGATTTGCCATTATTGAGGTGATATTCTTGAGTGAAAGACCGGACTGTTTTCACGTCGGTGCTTTTTGCGCCGAGGGATTTGAGGTCAATTTCAATGTCGAAGTGACCGGAATTGCAAACAATTGCGCCGTCTTTCATTGTCTCGAAATGTTCGGCACGAATGACGTGTTTGTTGCCGGTAACGGTAATGAATATATCTCCGACTGTTGCTGCTTCGTCCATCGGCATGACGCGGAAACCGTCCATCACTGCTTCGATCGCCCGAATCGGATCAATTTCGGTGACAATTACGTTAGCACCCATACCACGGGCGCGCAGTGCCGTGCCTTTGCCGCACCAACCGTAACCTGCAACCACAATATTTTTACCGGCTAACAAAATATTGGTAGCGCGGATAATGCCGTCTAGGGTAGATTGACCGGTACCGTAGCGGTTGTCGAAGAAGTGCTTGGTGTCGGCGTCGTTGACGTTCATCGCGGGGAAAGTCAGCACACCGTCTTTCAACATGGCCCGCAGGCGCACGATGCCTGTGGTAGTTTCTTCGGTAGTTCCGATTAAGTCGGAAATTTGGTTGGGGCGGTGCTGGATTAGTGCGGCTACAACGTCGCTGCCGTCGTCGATGATAATATTGGGGCGGTGGTCTAGGGCTGTGTAGACGTGACGTTCGTAGGTAGCCGCATCTTCTCCTTTGAGGGCGAAGACGGAAATGCCGTAGTCTTGAACTAAGCAAGCTGCTACGTCATCTTGAGTGCTCAAGGGGTTGCTGGCGATCAGTACGGCGTCGCCACCGCCGAGTTTGATGGCGATTGCCAAATGAGCGGTTTCTGTGGTTACGTGGCAGCAAGCGGCCAAGCGAATGCCAGCGAAAGGCTTTTCTTTAGCGAAGCGTTCTTGAATTTGCCGCAAAACGGGCATTTCCCGGCCTGCCCACTCGATGCGTTGCTTTCCCAAGGGGGCGAGGGACAAGTCTTTGACTTCGTGTTTAATCTTGACGGATGTAGCAACCATGTATGTTATTTCTTAGAAATCATCAAACTTTGTTAGTTTTAGCAGATTAACCCATCGGGGGGCAAGTGCTGTGATTTTACTCGATCGGGGTCGGCGCGGCTAATCTTAAATTTTGATTGTGTTTTAATGATTAGCGAGCTAGTCGATGGAGTCACCCGCACAGTGATAGTCAAACATCCTTGTCGGGCGATCGATCTCAATCTTTTGTGTTAGCGTTGCGTTCTGGAATTATTTGACACTCTCACTTGGGCTTCTGGCAGTTTGAGCCCAGATTCCGCAGGTCTTTAAATACAATTGAGGGTTATAAATTTTAAAAATTAAAGCCTGAAGTGATTGCCCCGTAATCACTTCAGGCTTTTTTGAGATACAATGAACGAACTAGGAGCCAAGAGGAAAAAACCATGAATGAGCATCAAGAAGCCATAAAAGTCCTAAATTTAGACCATTTAGGAATAGTAGCAGGCATAATAGACGAGATGGAATTAGTAAAAGAAGTCAATAAAATAGTAGGAATAACAACCCAAGAAATGCTCAGCCCAGGACAAGTCATGAAAGCAATGATTTTGAATGGACTAGGATTTTTAAGCGCCCCATTATACATATTTGAGGAATTTTTCGTAGGAAAAGCAACATCACATCTAATAGGAAAGGGAATATTACCCGAACATCTAAACGACGATAGACTGGGAAGAACCCTTGATAAATATTATCAAGTGGGAACCACAAAACTCTTCACAACAATCGCCATAAAAGCCGCCCATAAATTCCAAGTAAAAATGAACAGCATCCATTTAGATGGAAGTTCAATGTATGTACAAGGAGAATATAAAACTCAAGTTGAAAACAGCGACCAAACAGAAAAAGAGCCCGGACCAGAAACATCACAAATGAAACCAATAGAAATAGTTCACGGATACTCGAGAGACCATCGACCCGACCTCAAACAATTTATCATATAGCAAGTCTATTTGAGTCGTGAATGTAGAACAACCTGAAACGCTTGTGATGATTGAATCGATTGTTTACAAATCAAATGGTTTTGCTATAGACATGATTGTAACAGGAGACGGAGACATACCACTATATCTAAAAATAGATTCAGGAAACATCGACGACAAAAGCGTATTCGTATCAAGACTAAAAAAAATCAAAAAACAGTGGAGATTTGAAGGAATCTGCGTAGCAGACAGCGCCTTATACACCAGGAAAAACCTATCAGCAATGACAGGAATCAAATGGATAACAAGAGTTTCATTAAGCATAAAATCAGGCCAAGATCAAATCGTAGACATCCAAGAAAGCGAATGGCCATCAAGCTCAAAAAAAGGATATAAGATAGCCGAAATAGCTAGCGAATATGGAAACATAAAACAAAGATTGTTAGTCATAGAAAGTGAACTCAGGAAACAAGCAAGCATCAAACAAATAGACAAACAAGTAAACAAACAAGAATCAAGCGCCCAAGCCGCACTACGCAAGCTGTCCCGGTAAAACTTTGCCTGTGTTGCCGACGCAGAAACCGCAATAAAAAATCTATCAGACACATGGAAATATCACCAAATTACCGAAATCAAATGTCAAGAAAAAAGCCATAAAAAACCAGAAACACCCACCAAAAAAGCTAGTAATATAGACACAATAGCCTATCAAATAATCGGTAAAATAGAAACCAGACCCGAAATAATATCAGCCGAAAAAATCAAAGCAGGGAGAGTTATACTGGCAACAAACATTTTAGATAAAAACGAAATAACCAACCAGCAAATATTAGAAGAATACAAAGCTCAACAAAGTAACGAAAGAGGATTTAGATTTTTAAAAGACCCATTATTTTTCACATCAAGCGTCTTCGTGAAAAAACCCCAGAGAGTAGAAGCAATTGCCATGATAATGGGAGTATGTTTATTAGTATATAATCTCGCGAATAAGAAAGTTGAGACAAGAATTAGAATCAGCCAATGCCAGCATCAGAAACCAGGTCAAGAAATTGACAAATAAACCGACGATGTGGTGGGTATTTTAGATGTTTCAAGCCGTACATTTAGTCAACCTAAATGGAGCCGAACAAATAAGCAACTTAACAAAGGAACGTCGGGAGATATTAAATTATTTAGGAAAGGTTTGCGGTCAATATTATTTAATAGTTGAAGATGGGTAACTCGGAAAACAAACCGGAGAATATTGTTAAATAAATTCAAATAAGTGGCAACCGAACACTCATGTTGCCGGAATTGTGATGGCTAATTTAGGAAGAATGAGTTCAGATATTGCCGAAGGAATATATTAGAAAATATCTGTGAATTCAAATTTCTTATATCTCCCCAAAATCGGGAAATAATGATACTAAAATTAGAAAAGATAGGCACAGACATTTTTCCTACACTGAATGTATGAAAATCCTTAGTCATCAAAGCCAGAACTGCGGAATGTGGGTTGTAATACAACCTTCAATTCCGGGATGCCGTTCACAAGGCAGCACAAACTCTGCTAAACCAAGGGTGGGGGTTTTTAGTTTGGGAATACAATCTGTTATGCGGATAAAAGGACTTGAACCTTCACTCCTCTCGGAACCAGAACCTAAATCTGGCGCGTCTGCCAATTCCGCCATATCCGCATTTTGACATTTCAATACTATAGCACACAACAGAGCGATCGGTCAATCGATTTTAGATTTTAGATTTTAGATTTTAGATAAAACACAGCCACCCACTGATAAATCCGCAGGCGGATGACCAAATTGCTCGATCGCCCAACATCGAGAAACCCGGTCATTTTGGCACACCGGGTTCAATCATGAGTTATCGCCACAGCAATTTTCCGTATGTTTCACTCGTCGCTTACTTTTGGCCCAGCGCCTTCCAGGTTGTTTCGTCAACCATGCCGTCAACCGTCAAACCCTTGAATTTCTGAAAGTTCTTGACAGCCGTAGCAGTGCGAGCGCCAAAAATGCCGTCGATCGGGCCCGGATCGTAACCCTGCATTTCC
The DNA here is from genome assembly GCF_036701705.1 of Microcoleus sp. w1-18aA5. Taxonomy (NCBI): domain Bacteria; kingdom Bacillati; phylum Cyanobacteriota; class Cyanophyceae; order Oscillatoriales; family Microcoleaceae; genus Microcoleus; species Microcoleus sp. w1-18aA5. The sequence continues at coordinate 126,387 of NZ_JAUPTE010000006.1, forward strand.
AAACGCACCTGTAGCGTCTTCACCTTGGAACCGACAGCGCCTTTATTTAGAAGAGTTGGAGGATTGCCGGCAACAGCAGCATTGCTCAGAATTGGAGCATTGTTCTGCACAGTTTCAGGAGCAGGCGCTGGATCTGCTGCTAAAGCTGTCCAAGTTTCTTTGTCCACAATGCCGTCTGAGTTCAAACCCTTAGACTGCTGAAAGGCACGAACCGCCGATGTAGTGCGAGAGCCATAGGAACCGTCGATCGTCCCCACCTTGAAACTGTGCACCTGCAACCGTTGCTGTATGGCAGCAACTTCTGGCCCATCAGCTCCCGCCGAGATAGTTTTTTCCTTTCTGACTGGCGCCTGCTCGCCCGCGTAAAAAGGCTTGTTAAACATATCTGCTTCGGACTTTCCCTCGGGCGATGCTGACGCACCCGGATCGGCGGGAGCCGTAAAGTCTCTGCGGTACTGTTCCTGCACCAAAGGCTCGGAGTCAAAAGCAGCAATTGCCTTTCGGGTTAAGCCGGGAGCGAGCAGAGCGATCAAGCTGAAAATCGTAACAGTAGTCACACGCATAAATTTCATCCTGTTAGTAAGGTTTGACAGGGTTTCCCTGTTTTCAAGTTTCTAAATCTAATTGTATTACCCGGACAGCTTTCTGAGACATATAGCAAAAGCAAGAGGGAAGAATGCCCTTCTACTTCGCCATCGGGTAAGAAGAAGTCCGAGGGAAGGGGTAATAGACCGCATTGGTTTGAGCCATTAAGAAAGTTCTAAGCGTCTGGCGCGGTTGCTATATCTGCCCCGGTCTCTAGAATTTCAGCACTCGGGACACCAGCACTCACAACTTACCTGTTAGAAGTAGGGGCCGGTTCGCACTATTCCTAATAAACCCACTTGATTCCGAGATGTTTCGTTACCAAAGCTCATATTTTCGTATAAACCACGTCTTTTAGCCTCAGTCTTATGGTACAAAACCTGCCGTCATTCACAAATCTTTACAGGCGAATTTTCTACAAAGTTGATCTATGAAAAGCGAAGTTTTTTCCTTCAATCTCCCCGTAATATCAATTTCGGTTGTATGGGAATTATTAAACCCCTCTTGATGCAGAGGATACAGAGAAAGGGAAGAGAGAGATGAATAATGGCGATACCAAGGGATTTGATATAAGCAAAACTCGCGACTTATCGATTTGCGTGTTCTGCCAATAAAGCCTTTGCTCTTGGCTTGTAAATGAGATAAAACAGCGATTCTACGTAGCGGAGCATATCTTCGCGGTTTTCCTTGGACGAGTAGTTCCAAAAACCGTAAGTCCGCGCCAGAGTCAGCAGCTTGGTAGTATGAATTTTCCAGGTATACGTGCTGTAAACTCGGTCAATGCCTCGCGTTGAAATTTCATACCAATAGTTGGGATCGTGTTCGCATTTCGATAAAAAAGCTAGAATTTTTTGGGCAGTCTCCTGGTGGTTGGTCGGGTTGATATAAAACCCATTTACGCCATCTTGAATAATTTCCCGCGGGCCACCAAACTGTGTCCCGAAAGTAGGAATACCGGTAATCATTGCTTCGAGAATTGTCAAGCCGAAAGCTTCAAATAAGGCTGGCTGAACAAATATACCTTGGGTGTCGGCGATTACCCGGTAGATTTCGCCGGACAGGCTTTTGGAAAGCCTCACTCCCAGCCAGCGAATTTTACCGTGAAGGTTGTATTGGTCGATAATTGCGTAGAGTTTTTTAATTTCTTCTGCTTCTTCGTAGTCTTCGGTTTCTTCGACCCGCAGCTTGCCGGCTACTAGAATTAAGTTGCATTTTTCTTGCAATTCCTGGCTTTTTCCAAACAATTCTGCTAAGCCTGTCATGTTTTTAATGCGATCGAGCCGGGCCATCGAAAATAAAGGGCGCTTGTGCGGAGCGTCGAGTTTTCCAAAGACTTGTTCCGGGTCTTCTAGAGTAAACAGCAGTTCGTTGAGCCGATCGCGATCGCCTTGGACCCGGTCTTCGATCCGCGTGTAGGGAAAGTACACACTTTCGTTAACTCCCGGCGGCACGACGTTGAATTTAGGGCTGAACAGTTCAATCCCGTTCACAACGTGGTACAAATCCGGCATGGTAAAACACTTGTAAGATTCGTACTGACCAACACTATCGGATTGGCCCACAATCTCTTGATAGGTGCTGCTAACAATACAATTAGCTGCATTCATGGCAATTATATCGGCCGTAAATTGCAGCGAAAAATGGTACTTTTCCTCTGATTCTTGCCAGTAAAGATTGCTGAGCAAATATTTGGATTTTTCCAGCGCATGGGCAATATTGCACTGAGTAACTTTGAGTTTTCTAGATAGCAAAAACGCTACCAAGTTGCCGTCTGAATAGTTGCCGACAATTAAATCTGGCTTGCCCTCAAGCTCAGCCCACAGTTCTTTTTCTGCATCGATCGCGTAAGTTTCTAAATAAGGCCAAATCTCGAACCTCGAAATCCAATTTTGAGTCAGTTTGGGATTGAACTCGCGGAAGGGAACCCGCAAAATCCAAGCATTGTCTGTGCCGTGAACTTTTTCCAAACGTTTGTTGCAGGGCGTGCCGTCGCTGTTAGGAATTAACCGGGTGAGAATAATTACTTTAGGTTTGACTCCTAAACTATCGAGACCGGCAAGATGAATGTCTTCTTGCAGTTGTTTCTCTAAACTCTTGGCTTGATCGAGGACATAAACTACCTGACCTCCCGTATCCGGTCGCCCCAAAACTCCTTCTTGACCGAACCAGCCGTGAGGAGAAACTAGGACGATGTTGAAAATCATCGGGATGCGAGAAATAAATGCTTCTAGGGTTTGCGGATCGGGGGCATCAATTAATTCGTCAAGAAGTCCTAGGGTTTCATGCACGCGGGCGGCGGTATTTCCCCAACCTGCCTCGAAACCCATCATTTGCAAAACCGCTCGAAATCTCTCGTAGGGTTCTTCTTCAGAAAGTTCGCTAACAAAGGTGAGGGCTTTTTTGACTTGTTCTGAAAGTTGTTCTTGGGATTTTATGCGATCGTTAATTAGTAATTGTACGCCGTTGTAGCGGTGAATCCGCAAGAAATTAAATAGAGCTTCCTGCCACTGTCTGGCGTCTTGAAATAGTTTGCTAGACAGGTATCGGTTGAGGATTTGCACTCCTTTGCCGATGTTTTTGGGGTCGCGAATTGTGGGGGAATAATCGTAAAAAGGGCCGAAATCTAGTTCGAGAATGTCGCCTTCTTGGGGGTGAAAGTGGTTGACGAAGCGATCGCGCACATCGAGCAATTCTTGCACTGTCATCTGCTCAACATTTAAGTCGTCTGCAACTCGCACTATTTCCATTGTAGCAATTTTTGGTCGCAGCAGGATGCAAAGGCTGCCATCTTCGAGAATAATTTCCTGAACGTAGTAAATCAGTTTGCTTAAAAGAGAAGATTGATGGAACTGTTCAGGCTTTTCGTATTTGGTGCAGTAGGTGGCAAAAGCGTTAACTATGTCGTTTCGCAGTAAATATTTGTTTCCCAAAGCGCGCAAATCGCTGACAAACTGACGGAAGTCGGTTTTTTCGTCGCTGGCGATAACAGCCTGAAAGAGTTCCGACATACATACTCCCTTATTTAGAATTTTTGATTTTCGTTGTAAAACAGGGCGATACTTTGTGAGTATCGCCCTTTATTTTTAGGGGGCTACTTTTTTTAATGCCATTTTAAAATCTGCAAAGTGAAGTTGCTATCCCTCAAATGACATAAAATTCCCCGTATTTGTGGCGAATGTAGCGGATAAAGGGATCGATAGTTAAAGGTGAACCTGTAACGCGATCGATCAATTCGACAGCAGTGTATTTGCGGCCGTGCTGGTAGATATTTTGTTTTAGCCAGTCGTGGAGTACGCTAAAATTGCCCTGTTCTATTTCTACGGGAATTTCAGGATTGATTTTTACTGCTGTTTCGTAGAATTGAGCGCTCATCAAGTTGCCGAGGGTGTAACCTTGGAACATTCCGCCGATCGTACCAACATACCAGTGAACATCTTGCATCGCGCCTTCGCTATCGGTGGCTGGGACAACGCCGAGGTCGGTTTTATAACGTTCGTTCCAGGCTTCGGGGAGGTCTCGCACTGCTAGTTTTCCCTCTACCATTGCCAATTCTAGGTCAAAGCGGATAGCGACGTGGAGGTTGTAGGTTACTTCGTCGGCGTCGGTGCGGATGAGCGATCGTGAGACTTTGTTAATTGCCCGGTAAAATGCGTCCGTGGATACGTGTCCCAACTGTCGCAAAAATACGCCTTGGAGTTGCGGATAGAAACATTCCCAAAAACCGCGGCTGCGCCCGACCAAATTTTCCCAAAGTCGCGATTGACTTTCGTGGACGCCGGAGGAAATGCCGCCTGCCAGAAGCGTGCCTTCAAATTCCGGGGAATTTCCGAGTTCGTAGAGGGCGTGTCCGGCTTCGTGGATGCTGCTGAAGAGTGCTTGATCCAAGTGGTCTTCATAGACGCGGGTGGTAATTCGTACGTCGTCTATGGAGAAGTTGGTCATGAACGGGTGCAGGGTGGTGTCTTGCCGTCCCCGTTGGAAGTCGTACCCCATGCGTTCTACGACTTTACGGGTAAATTCTAGTTGCTGGGATTCTGGGAAGTCTTGGTGCAAGCAGGAGTCGTCGGCGGGAGGTTGCGAGGTGATGGCTTCGACTATCGGCACTAATTCTTCACGCAGTTTGGCGAAAAGCGGGCGCAGCAGGGATACTTTCATGCCGTAGTCGCTACGATCTATCAACGGATCGGCAATGTGTTCGTAGCCGGGGAAAAAGTCGGCGTATTGCCTGCTTAATTCTAGGGTTTTTTCGAGATACGGCTCAACGGCTGCGAAATTGTTGGCTGCCCTGGCCGCAGCCCAAGCTTCGTAGCTGTCGGCTTGGTGGCGGCAGAGTGCGGACATAAAGGTTGCGGGGACTCTGGCGGCGCGATCGTAGTCTCTGCGGGCGATGCGGATCAGGCTGGCTGCGGTGGAGTCGTAGGGGAGGGTTTGTTCGTAGAAACGCAAGTCTTCTAGGAGTTCACCTATTTTGGGGTCGGTAAATTTTTCGTGGGATATTTGTTTGAGAGTAGCCAACTGGCGGCCTCTGGCATTTGCACCTTTGGCGGGCATATAAGTTGATTGATCCCAATGCAGCAGCGACGAGGCTGATTCGATGTCGTTAACTTCTCTGAGGTGGGCTGCCAGTTGAGCGAATTTTGCTTGAGTTTTGTCTAGGGTTTGCATGATTGGGGTTTATGGTGCTGTTTTGCCTACAAAGGTTGCAGTGCGGCATCCGTCTCCATCAATCATTGCTACCCTGAAATCAAGCTAAAAACCGCACTTCTTCCCGTATTGTACGCAATTTAGAGTCATTTTTGCACAATTTCCGGTATTTATGCGGATTGAGTTCGATCGCCTTGGATAAGTTTTCGATCGCCAGCCGGATGCTGCTGGCTACAAGTTCGGGGCTGTTTGTGAGTTCGCCTGCTGCTTTTTCCAGGGCGTAAACGCAAGCTTTTTGATAGTAAAGGTTGGGATCGTCGGGTGTGAGTGCGATGATTTTATCGTAGGAGGCGATCGCTTCGGTAAATCGTTGAATTTTTTTGAGGGCGACGGCGCGGTTGTACCAGGCTTCGGTGTTGTCTGGCTGCAACTCTAGGGTTTTGTCCCAAGAGGCTATTGCTTCTTCCAAGCGTTGTAAGTTTGCGAAGGCTAAGCCACGGTTATAAAAGGTTTCGCTGTCGTTTTGCTTCAGTGCGAGGGCTTTGTCCCAGGATGCGATCGCTGCTTCAAATTGTCCCATTTGTGCGATCGCCCTGCCGCGTTTGTTCCAGGCTTCGGCGGAATTCGGCCGCAGTTGCAGGGTTTTGTCGTAGGAGGCGACGGCTTCCGGGTAGAGTTTTTCATCGGCTAGGGCTAAGCCGCGGTTGTACCAGGCTTGATGCAAGTCTGGTTTGAGTTCGATCGCTTTGTCGTAGGATGTGATCGCGGCTGTATTTTGGTCGGATTTTCTCAGGGCAAATGCTTTGTTGTACCAAGCTTCGCAGTAGTCTGGTTTGATGGCTATGGCTTTGTCGTAGGAGTCGATCGCTTCTGATAATTTCTCTAAGCTGACGAGGGTGTTACCGCGGTTCGTCCAAGCTTCGGGGTAGCTGGGGTTGAGTTGGAGCGCCTTTTCGTAGGATGCGATCGCTTCTGAGAGTCTGTTGATCTTCCGCAAAACGTTGGCCCGATTATACCACGCTTCGGGATTGTTTGGTTTGATTTTTAGGGATTGGTTGTAGGCTGCGATCGCTTCTTCTAGCTGGCCCAATTTTTTGAGGGCTACGCCTTGGTTGTACCACGCTTCATAAAATTTTGGTTCAAGTTCGATCGCTTCTTGCCAAGATTCGATCGCAGCTTGGAATCGTCCCATTGCTTCTAGGGCGTTGCCGCGTTCGTATAAGGTTTGAGCCTTTTGGGTGTTGACTGCTATGGATTTTTCCCCTGAGTCGATCGGCTTTTCTATGCTGGCTAATTTTTGCAAGGGGTTTCACCTCTTTATTTTCTGTCTAATTGATTCTTTTCTTTTTTATATGCGATCTTTTTCGCCTGTGAGTGCTTTTGATCGCGACTATTTGGTTATTTATGGCAATTTTACAGGAATTTGGGGACTTTTTCAATTTTTTTCAATATAATCCTACATCGGGGATTTGTAGGTATAGATTAATACTATTTTTTTTATATTACTGCGTAGAAAAGAGGAAAGGGCGATCGCACTCAGGTGTGACAAACCTCATCCAAGATATCATTTTCACGTAACCCTTTTGAGCGAGCGGGGGTTGAAACCACGTCTTGTCAAGCGAAGTCCGCCTTTGCAGAGTAAGAAATAAGAGGGATATTTAAGGTAGATATGGTTTACCGTCAGCTATCGTATAAATGTCTTCTTCAGGGTCGAGGATAGAACCACAATTAGGCTCGATCGCTACTGTTTTAATCCATTCAGGGTCGTGGAAGGGCAAGCCATCAGCTAAAGTGTAGATATCTTTCGCTGAGTCTCTTAGGGAATCAAATGCTGGATTTGCGATCGCAGCTTTTAGCCATTCATATTCTTCTAGTTTTGCTTTGTTAATTAGGGCAGCTTCTAGGTCTTCCAGTCGCTTCAGGTCTGCATAAGTAATGATAGCAGCGATCGCCCTTCCTTCCTGTTCTATGACAATTCGTTCTCCACTATCCTCAACATGGGCAATGAGTTCGGAAAATTTGTCATTGGTTAGATTGACATTTAGTTTAGTCATCTTTTACCTCGCTATTAATTATCCTATTATATCGTGTCCGCTAGCTTCGGTTGAAAAGTGTTTTTTATGCTGTAGGGGCGGGTTTTACCAACAATAATTGCCTAAAACCGACAATCTCATAAACCCGCCCCGCCCAAGGGCAAATCCCTATTCTTGAATCAAGGCTTGAAACCGAGTATCCGATCGAATGCTGTCAAAACCCGAGTCAGTTTTTGCCAGTTCTCGGTATGTGTCAGGATTCAGATTGATGGCTTGCTGCAAATTCTGAATCGCTTGGTCAATCTGACTCTGTAACGCATAACAGCAAGCTTTATTATAAAATGCTTCCTGATAATTTGGTTTGAATTCTAAGGCTTTGTCGAAGGAGACTATTGCTTCTTCTAATCTTTCTAAATTACACAGTGCATAGCCCCGATTGCCCCAGGCTTCGTGAAAATCTGGTTTGAATTCTAAGGCTTTGTCGTAGGAGGCGATCGCTTCTTCCCATCTTCCTAAATTACCCAGTGCATAGCCCCGAGTGTACCAGGCTGCGTGAAAATCTGGTTTGGTTTCTAAGGCTTTGTCGTAGGAGGCGATCGCTTCTTCAAATCTTCCTAAATTACCCAGCGCAACGCCACGATTGTACCAGGCTTCGTGATCATCTGGTTTAATTTCTAAGGTTTTGTCGTAGGAGGCGATTGCTTCTTCAAATCTTCCTAAATTACCCAGTGCACTGCCCCGATTGTTCCAGGCATCGTGTAAATCGGGTTTGAATTCTAAGGCTTTGTCGTAGGAGGCGAGCGCCTCTTCCCACCTGCCTAAATTACCCAGTGCAGTGCCCCGATTGTTCCAGGCTTCGTGATAACTCGGTTTGAATTCTAAGGCTTTGTCGAAGGAGGCGCTCGCCTCTTCCCACCTGCCTAAATTACCCAGTGCAGTGCCCCGATTGTTCCAGGCTTCGTGATAACTCCGTTTGAATTCTAAGGCTTTGTCGAAGGAGGCGATCGCTTCTTCAACTCTTCCTAAATTACTTAGCGCAACGCCACGATTGCTCCAGGCTTCTTCGTGAAAATCGGGTTTGATTTCTAAGGCTTTGTCGTAGGAGGCTATCGCTTCTTCAAATCTGCCTAAATTACCCAGCGCAACGCCACGATTGTACCAGGCAAGGTGAAAATCTGGTTTAATTTTTAAGGCTTTGTCGCTGGAGGCGAGCGCTTCTTCAAACAAGCCTAAAATATTCATTGCATTGCCCCGATTGTTCCAGGCTTCGTGATAATCTGGTTTGATTTCTAAGGCTTTGTCGTAGGAGGCGATCGCTTCTTGAAATTTCCCTGAATTACCCAGTGCAACGCCCTGATTGTAACAGGCTTCGTGATAATCGGGTTTGATTTCTAAAGCTTCGTCTAAAAAAGCGGTTGCTTTTTCAAACAAGCCTAAGCCTAAATTATACAGTTCATTCCAATCCATAATTTCTCACCTCATGGCTCAAGTTGTGCAAGACTTTCTTGAAATTGCTTAATTCCTTTAATCAGCCGATAAAAATCTTAATAATTTTAAAGTATTTTTTGCAACTTCAATGTTTCTCAAGACTAACACAACCGAACTAAGCTGACAATACCTGAGCCGCCGTCAGCACTAATTCTGGAAAAGTGGGCGAAACAATTGGTTCGTTATCTCTAAACTGAGTGCGCTGATATTTGCCTTCAGCATTTAGCGAAAACACAAATACCGTCGGAATTTTCGGGTTTCCCAAATACTCTCTTTTGCCAATTGCTAAATAATCAATAATCCAGTATTCCGCAATGCCCAAGCGTTCATATTCATCTAGCTTGTCAACATAATCATCTTCCCAATTAGTTGATAAGTAGATAGGCGGGAAAAAACCAATCTATGTAACAAAACATTAAGTTGCCTGATTGGAGTTAAACTTAAGACGTT